>NZ_JBEOVG010000033.1:0-84715 GCF_040295345.1 Actinosynnema sp. NPDC002837 | reverse complement strand
CATACCGCTGTTGTATGTGGCCCATTCGGCCGTGCCCCCGGGAGCCGCCTCAGGCCCGACTATCGCGAACACGGACTTGTGAAACAGGCGCTAGGTGTTGTGGGTCATGACGTTGGTGACGGCTGGTAGGGCCTGAGACGGGGGACGGGTCTTTCGGCGGCAGGATGAGAAGTGCGACCAACACATCCGCCGAGCAGAAAGACCCGTCCGTGCTCCACCGTAACGCCCCGCTGTCCGCCGAAGGCCGTCACCGCCTGGCCCAACGCTGCCGCACCCGCCCCATCGCCCACGTCGCGGCCGAGATGGGCATCTCACGCCAATGCGCCTCGAAGTGGGTCAACCGCTATCGCCGCTTCGGCGAGGCCGGTCTGGCCGACCGTCCCAGCGCTCCGCGCCGGCAGCCCACCGCCACCCCGGCCGAGGTGGTCGTCCGGATCGAGCGGCTGCGGCGGGAGCGCAAGTGGTCGGCCCGCCGCATCGCCCTGGAACTCGCCACCGAGGGCACCACCGTGTCGGCGCGCACGGTCGGCCGGCACCTGGCCCACCTCGGACTCAACCGCCGCCGGTTCCTCGACCCCACCGGGGAGAACAACCGCGTGCCCCGCCGGATCGTCGCCCGATGGCCCGGCCACATGGTCCACCTCGACGTGAAGAAGGTCGGCGTGATCCCCGACGGCGGCGGGTGGCGCGCCCACGGCCGGGGCAGCGAGCAGGCCAAACAGGTCGAACGCGCCAAGAACACCGGCCACGGCAAGTCCGGCGCAAACCGCAGTTACACCTACCTGCACTCCGCGGTCGACGGGTTCTCCCGCCTGGCCTACACCGAAGCCCTGCCCGA
Organism: Actinosynnema sp. NPDC002837; assembly: GCF_040295345.1. NCBI lineage: Bacteria > Bacillati > Actinomycetota > Actinomycetes > Pseudonocardiales > Pseudonocardiaceae > Actinosynnema > Actinosynnema sp. NPDC002837. The sequence continues at coordinate 83,877 of NZ_JBEOVG010000033.1, read as the reverse complement.
CGAGAAAGCCGTCACCGCGATCGGTTTCACCCACCGCGCACGGGCCTTCTTCGCCGCCCACGGCATCGACCACATCCACCGCGTCGTCACCGACAACGGCTCCTGTTACCGCGCCCACGACTTCGCCACCGTCCTGCGCGGCGCCCGCCACCAGCGCATCACGCCCTACACCCCACGGCACAACGGCAAGGTCGAGCGCTACCAGCGCATCCTGGCCGAGGAATTCCTCTACGCCCACGTCTGGACCAGCGAACAACAACGCACCGACGCCCTCGCGGTCTGGAACGTGCACTACAACTACCATCGCCCCCACACCACCGCCGGAAACCGACCACCAGCCACACGGCTCCACACCGGCGTCACCAACCTCCTGGCCTCATACAGCTAGGGCCGCGCGAGCCGCCGGTACAGGGGGCGCAGCTCGTCGGTCACCGAACGGCCGTCCACGACGAGCGGGTCGAGCTGGTCGAGCAGCGCGTCCGGGCGCCGCGTGGTCGGCTCCACCACGTCCGGCACGACCTCGGCGACCTTCGGGCGTGCCCAGAAGGCCTCGAACGAGTCCTCCTGCGGTCCCTGCGGCGCTTCGGGCTCGTCGGGAGGGATGGGCGCGCGCAGGTCGCGCAGCCGGTCGAGCAGGTCCTCGCGGGACCGCCCGCGCCAGGCCAGGATCTCGAACGGGTCGGTGTCGAACGACTCGGCGAGCAGGTAGCAGGTGGCGGCGAGGTGCTTGCACGGCACTTCCCAGTCCGGGCACGTGCAGTCCATGTGCAGCTCGCGCATCGTGCTCGGGAAGAGGGTGAGGCCGAGGTCGGCGAACACGTCCTCGATCTCCGGCGGCATCTCGCCCGCCAGCAGCTTGGCCGCGAAGATCGCCTGGTCGGCCAGCGCGTGCTCGATGCGCCGCCAGTCGTCGTCGGTGAACTTCCGCACCCCGATCCGCGCCCGGTACGGCTCGGGACGCGTCCCGGTCACCAGCGCCACCACCAGGCTTGACGACAGGGACAGGCTCATCACCTGGCCGGTGCGCGCGTACGACCGGCCGCGGGCGAGGCGCGCGGCCATGCCGAACGACTCCAGCACCTCCAGGAACCGGCGCGACCACCACGTCTGCGCGATGTCGCCCCGCTTGCTGCGCAACGTGAGGCCGCCCTCGACCCGGATCGGCCGCGCCGGCGGGTGGTACCCGTGCCAGTCAGTCACCGACGGCCTCCCCGGACAGGGCGAACAGCTCGCGCAGCTCGCCGGTGGACATCTCGGTCAGCCAGTCCTCGCCCGCGCCGACCACGAGCTGGGCCAACCCGCGCTTCTCCTCGATCATCCGGTCGATCCGCTCCTCCAGCGTGCCGACGCAGACGAACTTGCGCACCTGCACGTGGTTGCGCTGGCCGATGCGGAACGCCCGGTCGGTGGCCTGGTCCTCCACGGCCGGGTTCCACCAGCGGTCGAGGTGGATGACGTGGTTGGCGGCGGTCAGGTTGAGCCCCGTGCCGCCCGCCTTCAGCGAGAGCACGAAGATCGACGGGCCGTCCTCGGCCTGGAACCGCCGCACCATCTCGTCGCGCTGCCGCTTCGGCGTGCCGCCGTGCAGGTAGAGGACTTCGGTGTCGAAGCGGGCGGCCAGGTGGGGCACGACGAGCGAGCCGAAGGCGGTGAACTGGGTGAAGCACAGCGCCTTGTCGCCGTCGGCCAGCGCTTCGTCCAGGACCTCCTCCAGCCGGGCGAGCTTGCCGGAGCGACCGGCGACCCGCGAGCCGTCACCGAGGAGCTGCGCCGGGTGGTTGCACACCTGCTTGAGGCGGGACATCGTGGCCAGGACCAGGCCCTTGCGCTTGACGCCCTCCGCCTCGGCGATCTTGGCCAGCATGTCGTCCACCACGGCCTGGTAGAGCGTGGCCTGTTCGGCGGTCAGCGTGCACAGCTGCTTGACCTCGATCTTGTCCGGCAGGTCGGTGATGACCTGCGGGTCGGTCTTGAGGCGGCGGAGCACGAACGGGCCGGTGATCCGGCGCAGGCGGACGGCGGCGTCCTCGTCGTGGTGGCGTTCGATGGGCACGGCGAAGCGGGCGCGGAACGTGTTGACCGTGCCCAGGACGCCGGGGTTGACGAAGTCCATGATCGACCACAGCTCGGCCAGCCGGTTCTCCACCGGTGTGCCGGTCAGCGCCACGCGGTGCCGTGCGGGCAGGGCGCGGACGACCTTCGACTGCCGGGTGGAGCTGTTCTTGATGTTCTGCGCCTCGTCGAGCACGACCCGGTCCCAGCTCACGTCGGCGAGCTTCCCGGCGTCGCGGGCGACGACCGCGTAGGTGGTGATGACCAGGTCGCAGTCGGTGTCGAGGGCGCGGTCCGCGCCGTGGTAGACGCGCACCTCCAGGCCGGGGGTGAAGCGGGCGGCTTCGCGTTGCCAGTTGCCGACCACCGACATCGGGCAGACCAGCAGCGTCGGCAGGCGTGCGCCGTGCGCGCGGTTGTGCGCTTCCAGGGCCAGCAGTTGGACGGTCTTGCCGAGGCCCATGTCGTCGGCCAGGCACGCGCCGAGGCCGAGCCGGTCGAGGAACGCGAGCCAGGCCAGGCCGCGCCGCTGGTAGGGCCGCAGTTCGGCGACCAGGCCGTTCGGCTGCCCGACCGGCTCCAGGTGGTGCTCGACCTCGCCGGAGAGCAGGTCGCCGAGCCAGCCGGTGGCGCTGACGCCGTTGAGCGGCAGTGGCAGGTCGGCGTCCTCGGGGTGCAGGCCGGAGTGCAGCAGGACCTGCGCGGCGGTCATCTGCCCGCCGCCGCGCTTGAGGAAGGCCAGGCCTGCGGCGAGGCGTTTCGGGTCGACGTGCACCCACTGGCCGCGGACCCGGACCAGCGGGACCTTGGCCTCGGCGAGGGACTGGAGCTCGGCCTCGGTCAGCCGTTCGTCGCCGACGGCCAGTTCCCACTTGTAGTCGACCAGGACCTTCAGCCCGAGTTCGCTCTCCTTGGCGACCTGGCCCGCCGTGCCGCGACTGGTGGCCGTGAGCCGGAGCCCGAGGCGGTGGGGTTGCCGCCACCACGAGGGCAGCATCACGCCGAAGCCGGCCTCCGCCAGCACCGCCGCGTGCTGGAGGAAGTCGTAGGCGCCTTCGACGTCCAGTTCCAGCTCCACCGGTCGGCGGGCGGACAGCGCCCGGTCCAACGCCGGGTAGAGCCGACCGGCCCGGCCCAGGTCGCCGAGCAGCACGTCCTCCGGCCGGCCGACCCACCGCCGCAACACCGCGTCCTGCTTGTGCCACAACTGTTCGGCCGTCACCACGACGCTGGGTTCGTCCACGGCCTGGAGCAGGAACTCGACCCGCCACCCGTCCTTCGCCATGCCGCCCTGGTCGGGCGAGCTGAGCCGGAAGCAGGTCCGAACAGGACTGTCCTGCAACCCGTTCGCCCGCCAAGTCGCCACCTTGGCCCGCAACGCACCCACTTCACCGACCACGCGCGGCTCGTCCACCAACGCGTTCAGCCACTGCCCGACCATCCCGTCCCCGCTGGGCCGCGCACCCCGCAACGCCACCCTGACCTCACGGTCGACCGCGCGGTCCAGGACTTCGTGGACCAGGTCGCCGGGTCCGTCGGAGCCCAGGAACGCCGGCGGCACGCTCGCCCGCAAAGCCGCGAAGCGCAACGCGTCCACCCCGGACAACGCGGCCCGCCACCTCGCGAACCCGTCCCCGTCCAACGACGGCAGCACCCGCCCGCGCCGAACCAACTCCCGCCCGAACTCGAGGACGTCGACCAGGAACTTCCACGAAGCCCCACCCCGACAGTCCGGTGGCAGCGACCCGGCCACCCCCTCCACCCACACGACGGGAACCAACCACTCCCGCCACCGCAGAGCCCCCCGCCGCCCCCCGACGGCCTCCCTGACCAACTCGGGCGACCCGACCGGCCCACCGGCGTAAGAGGGCAACCGAACCGAAACCTCCCCGACCACCCCACCAACCAACCGCGCGAGCCCATCCCCACCAACCGCAAACGGATGCCGGACCGCCCGCCGAGGCAACCGCCCACCAACCCGCTCCGGGAAGGCCGAATCCTCACCCCAAACCCCAACCCGCCCGCCACCCACGCCCAACGCATGCAGCACCAACACGAACAGCACTATGCGCCTACCCCGACCTCACCCCCAACCCACCCCCACCCAGCCCTCCACCGCCCGCCCGACCCCGCCACCACCCCTCCCACCCCACCTAGCCACCCAACCCGCCAGCCACCGCCCCAACCGGGCCGCCACTGCAGCCCTCACACCGCAGCCCTCCGCGCCAAACGGTCCACCCACTCCCAACCGCACCACCTGACCACTCGCCACCACACGCCCCTGCTGCCCGGCGCACCCCCGCCGCACACCCCCCGCCACACGCTGCCCAGCCGCGCGCCATCCACCTCACGCACCTCGCCGCACCACCCGGCCGCCGCGCGTACGACCAGTCCGACGACCCAGCCGCGCTGACCCGCCGCCTCCGCATCCGGTCGCACCGCCGGCCAAGTTGGCCGGCGACGCCGACCCGCCCCACGGCCCAGCCGCACCGCCGGCCCCACGTACCCGGTGACGCCGCGTGGCCCACGCGCCCGGCCGCACCGCCCAACCACGTACCCGCGTTGAACCTGGCGGCGGGGACCGGTTCGGGCGGCTGCTCGCCCCGGGTGAGGCCGGGCCCTTGCCGCGGTCCCGGGGTCGGGTTGCGGCGAGGTTGGCCCGTGCGGGCAGGTGCTTGGTGGGCAGGGGGTGGTGGCAGGCCGGACGGGGTTGGACCGGGCGGCCTGCCGGTGGTCAGGGTGGTTACTGGGGCTGGCGGGACCTCCTGCGGGCCAGGGCGGTGACGCCGACGGCGGCCAGGCCGACTTGGAGGGCCAGTTCGATCCAGTCGATGCCGGAGGTGTTCGAGACGCCGATGATCGACGCCGCGAAGGTGCCCACCAAGGCCGCCGCGACACCGACCAGCACCGTCATCAGCATCGAGATCTTCTGCCTGCCCGGCACGACCAGCCGCCCGAGGCCACCGACGACCACACCGATGAACAGCGCCGAGATGAGCCCGGTGATCTCCACGAGAAGTCCTTTCCCCGCCCTATGCGTCCACCACGAGCATCACTCGACGCCCTCCCCTCCCGAATCGGGTTTGCCCCTGACCCACCCCTGATCCCGACCCTGAACCCGGAACACCTGCGCGCCGTCGGAGGACAGCTCCCGGCCGGGGACGTCCGGGTCGCAGCCCACCCTGGCCAGCCTTGACCTGATCGAGGTGGGGGAGCGTTCCAGCCGCTTGGCGATCGAACGGATCAGGTCGGCGGTCGGGGTTCCGGCGCCGGCGGCCAGCCAGTCGGCGCGCAGGCCGTCGTCCAGCTCCTGGGTCCACGGTTGGTTGGCGTTGGCCGGGCGGTCGCGGGCCGAGGGCGAGGACGGTGTGCTCAACCTGCTCAACGCCTCCAGCACCTGCGCCAGCAGCTTGCCGATCTTCGCGCCGGCGTCCGCGGGCAGGCGGATGGTGCCTTCGGCCACCAGGACACCCGAGGCGTCGACACCGGCCAGGTCGACGGACAGGTCCGGGTCGGCGGTGGCGACCACCTGGTAGGTCGTGGAGCCGATGCGGACCGCGTTCTCATACGTGGTTGTCGTCATGGTGATGACGCTAGCGGAGGGGTCTGACAATTCCGGGCCGTCGGCGATCGGGCAACGGACGGGGCCGCAGGGTGGGGGAGCGGGCCGGAAGCCCGGGGTCGCGGGCGGGAGGGCAGGGAGGTCAGGGGCAGAGCGGGCAGGTCGGCGCGGTCGGCTCGGTGCCCGTCAGGTAGGGCTTGAGGTGTTCGGCGATGGCCCTCGCCAACGACGGCGGCACGGCGTTGCCGATCTGCCTGGCCACCTCGATCTTCGTGCCGCACCACTCGAACGAGTCCGGGAACGACTGCAGCCGCGCCGCCTCCAGGTGCGTGATCGGGCGGTCGACCCGGTGGCCGTCCTCGCCCGGCTCCCACTGCGGGTGCAGGTAGCGGCCCTTCTCCGGCTTGTAGAACTCGGTGCGGATGGTCACCGACGGCTCGTCCCACCGCAGCCGGCCCATCACGTCCGTCGTGCCGCTCTTCTTCTCCCGCCAGCACCGCGGCAGCAGCTCCGTCGGCACGTCGAACCGCCCACCGCCCGGCGGGACGTGGCGGTACCGCTCCAGCGACAACGGCGTGGGGTTGCGACCGATGTGCAGGTCCGGGCTCTTGAACGGCCCCGGCAGCTCCCGACCGAAGAACTCCACCACCGAGTTCGGCAACGCGGTCGTCACCGGCCGCTCGGGCAGGCCGCGGAGCACGTCGCCCACGGTGTGCCACTGCCCGCGCGGGTGCGTCGCGACCGGCAGCGGGACGCGCCCGATCCGCGAGCCGATCACGATCGTGCGCCGACGCCGTTGCGGCACGCCGAAATCCGCCGCCAGCAGGATGCCGAAGCTCAGCTCGTAGCCCTCGGTCTCGGCCTGGAGCAACGCGAACTCCGTCGACGCCAGGAACCGGTCGACGTTCTCGATCACGAACACCTTCGGCCGGGCCTTCCGCACGAACCTCAGGTACTCGCGCCACAACGAGTTGCGCGGGTCGTCGACGTCCTTCGAGCCCAGGTTCGAGAACCCCTGGCACGGCGGGCCGCCCACGATCACGTCGACCTCGGGGATCGCGCTGTCCGGCACGGCCGCGATGTCCGACCAGCGGATGTGGTCGTCACCGAAGTTCGCCGCGTACGTCGCCGCCGCGTGCAGGTCCCACTCGACCGCCATGACCGGCGAGTAGCCGCCCGCCGCGGTGAACCCCGCGGTCATGCCGCCACAGCCGGCGAACAGGTCGATCATGGACAGCACGGGCTCAGGCTAGCCGACCGCGACGCCGCAACACCGTGGTCCGCACCCGACTCGCCGCGACGGCCGGGTCCTCGTGCTCCCACACCCGCACCGCGAGCCACCCCGCGTCCGCCAGCACCTGGTCGGTGTTCGCGTCACGCGCCTGGTTCGTCTCGATCTTGGTCCGCCAGAACTCGCCGTTGCGCTTGGGCCAGGTGCCGTGCTCCGGGCAGCCGTGCCAGAAGCACCCGTCCACGAACACCGCCACCTTGGCCGGCCCGAACACCACGTCCGCCTCACGCCGCACCGCGCGCACCGGCCGCTGGTGCACCCGGTACCGCAGCCCCAGCCGGTGCAGCTCGCGCCGCAACGCGACCTCGATGCCCGTGTCACGGGAACGCTGCTTGCTCATCCGGGCGCGGACGTCGTCCGTCGTCTCCAGGTTCGGCACCCGGCCATGATGGCTCATGCGCCTGTTCCGCCGGCGCTCGCCACGGCCCGAGCCGGTCCGGAACCTCCCCGCACCCGCCGGTGGTCACGACGGCCGGACCTGTGCGTGGCCTCCCCTCATGCCGGGTGCAGCACGTCCCGCAGCCGCCGTGCCGCGCGGTCCAGTTGGGTGCGTGACGGCAGCAGGGCCGCGCCGACCTGCGTGAACTCGGTGATCCCCAGGTCGGTGAAGAAGAACGGCGGCATGGCGTGCACCAGCAGGTCCGCCGAACGCTGCCCGCCGCCGCGCGGGTTGAGGACCAGCCGCTCCACCCACGCGTCCACCTTGAACACGGTGTCCGCCAACGGGTGCACCCGCACGTCCAGCCCGTGCCCGCGCAGCACCGCGACCACGTGCACGTCACGCAGGAACCCCAGGAAGTCGGACACCACGCGGTTGCGCAGCGCCGCACGCCCCTCCGGCCCCACCTCGGCGATCACTTCACGAGCAGGCGTCCACAACATCCCCCGCGCCCGCTCGTCGGCCTCGCAGAACTCCCGGAACTCCGGCCAGCGGGGTAATCGGCCCAGCGCCTCGACCACGTGGTGGGCCACGTGCGCGAAGGCGAAGTCGGGCCGCCAGTCCCGGATCTCCGGCACGTCCGTCGGACCAGGCCGCGGCGCGCTGCGGCACGCGGCCTCGACCTCGTCGGGGGTGATCCGGTGCACGGCGACGGACTCGTGCGCCATCACGTGCGCCACGACGTGCTTGCGCCCGCTGAACCAGTGGTTGAAGTGGAACCGGGTCTCCTGCGTGACGTTGAACAGCCGGCGCACGTCCATCGCGGTGGTCATGACGCGGAGAGTACGGACGACCACCGACAGTTCCGGCGAACCCGCAGGTCAGGTGATCGACAGGTTGGCCCGGTCCGCGGCCGAACGGCCCGCGTCCCACCCCGCCGCGCTGCGCACCGGCGTCGTCTTGGCGACGGTCCGGGCGAACATCGCGCCGAAGTACTCCTCCACCGCCTTCTTGCGCTCGGCCAGCACGGGCAGCAGCCGGTCGTCGTCGGGCACCTCGTTCGCCGTCCGCAGCCGTTCCCCGATCCGGTGCGCGTAGGACAGCAGGAACGACTTGCGGAACGCCGCCGACCGCGCCTCGTCGCCCTTGCGCGCCTTGTCGCCCGCCGCGACCATCGCCCGCGTCGCCTGGACCAGCAACGACGCCGACAGCAGCTCCACGATCTCCAGGTCGAGCTCCTCGCCGACCAGCGCCACGAACCCCAGGTCGTACACCACGGCGCGGCAGCGGTTCGCCTCCGCGACCACGTGCACGACGTGCGCCTTGCCGTCGAAGTACCGCTTGTCCAGCCACAACCGGCGTGACGTCGTCGTCGGCGCCTCCAAGGGCATCCGCTCCAACGCGTGCCGCGTCACCAGCTCCTGCGCCTTGGCCGACAGCGCCTCCGCCTCGTCCGGGAACGCGGTCGACTCCGCCTTGGCCAACAGGCCGCGCACCCGGTTGAGGATCTTCGGGTCGACGTGGTGGTGGTCGACCTCGGCCAGCGGCGTGCCCGGCTTCGGCACGATCACCGGCAGGCCCGGCAACGTGACCAGCACCGCCAGCGCCGCCACCGCGGCGGCCACGGCGTCCTCGCGCAGCTCGATGTGCCTGCTCGCCCACTGGTCGACGTGCGGCTGGGAGGTGTCCCACCACACCGTCGCCCCGATCTCCGCCAGCTGCTCCCGCCAGCGCGGGTGCAACGCCGGGTAGCGGGACGCCTCGATGGCCAACGAGTCGACCAGGAACGACAACGTGCGCTCGTCCTCGTTGCGCCGTACGACCTCGTACACGTCGTAGGGCAGCCAGCCGTGCTCCCAGAGGTGATCGAAGGCACGCCTCAGCACCGCCTGGACGGCGTCGTCCACTTCGGCCGGTGGGAGGGAGGAGGTGCGCGGCAGCCGGGCCCGGCGATTCGCCGCGGCCCGCCACAACGCCTCGCGCAGGGAGTCCACGACCGCCGATTGTCCCCTTTCGGGTGTGGTGTCGCCGCACCCGGTGCGCGTTGCGGCCCGACCCGACCCCCGACGTGCCAGCCTCGCGCGGTGAGCCGGAAGACGCAGGTGCCGAAGCGGCGGCCGATCGTGGTGGTGAACCGTCCACAGGGGACGCCGCTGACCGTGGCGCAGCGACAGGTCGTCCACCGCTGCCGCGCCCTGCCGCAGCTGCTCGACCCGCTGGAGGCCGAGCTGACGGTCAGCAGCGCGGTCGCGGACCTCCGGCCGGACGAGGAGTTCTGGGCGGGCCTGATCGAGCACGCCGTGTCGCTGCCCAGCCGGCGCAACCACGCCCTGCTGCGCGTCCTGGCCGCCGTGCTCACCGGTCGTCCGCGCGAGTGGGCGGCGAGCGCCGTCACGCCGGCGGGCCCGGACCTGGTGGTCGGCGGGGCCTGGATCTGCGACCGTTCGATCGACGCCGGCTACCTGGCCCTGATCTGCACGTACACGTTCGCCCGCGCCGAGCACGCCATGGTGTTCCTGATCGACGAGCTGTCGGGCGGCGAGGTGCGCACCGCCTTCGTCACCAGGGACGTCGTCACCGCCCGCACCCGCCTGGCCGACCAGGGCCCGCTGACCCCGATCGGGACCGAGGCCGCGCACTGGCTGCTGGCCAAGTCCTACGACCGCCTCGACCGCAACGCGGACGCGGTGATCGACCAGGACGTCCGGCGGACCCGGCTGCTGGCGGCCCGGCGGATCGCGCTCGCGTTCGGGTGACCCCTAATTCATTACCTCGGGATCGAATCGGGTGACCGCGGTCACGATCCCACTGGTCCGAACGGAGAGCGAATTGCCGAAGTAGGGGAATGTGTTCCGTACTGGCATACCGTACGGTCGTGTTGTTGGTCGAATTGACACGCCACGGGGGTAGCGGATGTCGCGATCAGATCAGGGCCCGGACCAGGCGGCCCAGCGGGGTAACACCTTGTCGGGGTCCGTCTCCGGCGGCGCGGTGCAGGCGGCCGTGGTGCACGGGGGGATAGCGTTCCACAATGCACCGTCCACACCGCCGCCGGTGCCGCGGCAATTATTGGGCGCTCCGGTGCATTTCACCGACCGGGCCGCGGAATTGGCCGAGCTGAACGAGGCGCTGGCCGACAACCGGCGCGACGGAATCCGCATGTTCGCGGTCCTGAGCGGTCCCGGCGGGGTGGGCAAGACCGCCCTCGCGCTGCACTGGGCGCACACCGCGCGCGACCGGTTCACCGACGGGCAGCTCTACGTCGACCTCGCCGGGTTCAGCGGATCCGAGCCGGTGTCGCCGGAGGACGCGCTCGGCCTGTTCCTGCGCAGCCTCGGCGTGCCGTCCCGGGAGGTGCCGCTGGAGATCGCCGAGCAGGCCGCCCTCTACCGCTCGATGACCGCGGACAAGAAGCTCCTGGTCCTGCTCGACAACGCCTACTCGGCCGCGCAGGTGCGCCCGCTCGCGCCGAACTCGCCCGCCAGCGCCGTCCTGGTGACCAGCCGCAACCGGTTGACCGGACTGGTGGCCGAGGGCGCACGACTGGTCGACGTCGGTCCGCTCGGCAAGCTGTCGGCGGTCCGGCTGCTGGCGAAGGTGGTGGGCAAACGCCGGATCGACGACGATCCCGAACGGGCCGAGGCGCTGGTCGGCATGTGCGGCGGCCTGCCGATCGCGGTCCGGGTGGCCGCCGCGCGGCTCGCCAGCCGACCCAAGTGGTCCGTGCAGAAGATCGTCACCGAGCTGAGCGACGAGCGCAGCAGGCTGTCGATGCTGTCGGCGCCGGAGCTGTCCGTGCAGACGACCTTCGACCTGTCCTACCGCGCGCTCGGACCGACCGCCGCGGCCCTCTACCGCCGGCTCGCGCTGCACCCCGGTCGCGAGTTCGGCGCCTCGGTGGCGACCTCGGTGCTGGCGCAGGACACCTCGCACGCGTTGTTGGAGGAACTGGTGGACGGCAACCTGGTCGAGTCGGTCGGCGAGAGCCGGTACCGCTTCCACGACCTGCTCCGGCTGCACGCGCGCAACAAGGCCAACTTGGAGGACGACCCGGACGAGCGGGCGCACGCCGTGCGGCGGATGGTCGAGTGGTACCTCGCCGGTGCGATGGCGGCCGACCTCGTCGTCACGCCCCACCGGCGCAGGCAGGCCTACGAGTTCCTGGTGCGGCCCGAGGGCGTGCCGGAGTTCGCGGACCGCGAGTCGGCGCTGGCGTGGCTGGAGGAGGAGCGACAGAACCTCATCACCTGCGGCCTGGTGGCGGAGGAACGCGGCTGGTGGGCGCTGGCCTGGCAGCTGTCCGACGTGCTCTGGCCCCTGTTCCTGCACCACAAGCACTATCGCGACCGCCTGGAGGTCGACCGGCGCGGCGTGGAGGCGGCACGCCGGTGGGGCAACCGGCTCGCCGAGGCCGACATGCTCAAGCGGCTCGGCCTGGTGTGCACCACGGTGGGCAGGTTCGAGGAGGCCGAGGAGCACTTGCGGGCGTCGGTCGCCGTCGCCGAGGAGATCGACGACCGGCGTGGCGCCGCCGACGCCGAGGAGGCGCTCGCGCTGCTGCACGTGGCCGGTGGCAGGCTCGCCGAGGCGGTCGGGCTGTTCGAGCGGTTGGCCCGGACCAACCGGGACCTGGGCGCGCGGCGGAGCCTCGGCCTCACGCTGATCAACCTCGGCCGGGCGCTGACCGGGCTCGGCCGGGTCGACGAGGCGCAGCGGGCGTTGCTGGAGGCGACGGCGCAGTTCCGCGGCTTGGAGCCACCGGACCCCTACAACCAGGCACGGGTCGTGGTGGCGCAGGCCGCGGCGTACCTGCGTGCCGACGACCTGCCGCTCGCCGCCCGGACGGCACGGAGCGCGCTGGACGAGCTGAGCGCGCTCGGCTCCAAACAGGGGATGGCGGAGTCCCACCAACTGCTCGCGGAGTGCGCCGAACGGCAGGGCGACCCCAGGCGGGCCGCAGAGCACTGGAGACAGGCCCTGCGGCTCTACACCGAGATCGGCTCCTCAAAGGCCGACGGCATCGCTCAACGACTGCACGCCCGGGACGACGACGACCCGGAGCCACCCGCACGCGACGGCTGACCGCCGTGCCCGGTGTTCCGCGCACCACACGGGCAGCCCACGCGACCGCAGCGCGCGCAGGTCGAGTCGTGCCACGTGCCACGCGTAGAGCGACTGGGCGGCCGACGCCACGACCGCCTCGACGTCGAGGCAGCGCGCCGCGGTGGCCGCGGGCGCGAGCTCGACCACCTGGCCGAGCTCGGTCCGCACCACCAGCCGATCGGTAGACACGGCGACGGCCATCGCGGCGAACGGGTTGTCGCGCAGCAGCGCGGCGGTGGGATCGTCACCGTCCACACCGGACACCTCGCGCACGACGACGTCGGCCAAGCGGTCCGACCCGCTCGTCCACCGCACTATCGGTTCGGTCACGGCGTCTCCTCGGGTGGTGTCGGAACCGGCGGCACGGCGCGGTGCCGTCCCGGTTCGGGGAGGTCCAGCAGCTCGTACATGACCTGCCGCAACCGGGCGGAGGCCCGGCCGGGCTCGGAGGTCAGCCGCTCGCGCACGACCTCGCCCAGTTCGGCCGCACGTGCCGCGGCCAGCTCCAGCTGAGGTCGCACGGGCGACCCCGCCTGGAGCCGGGGCGCCAGGTGCCGCAACAGCTCCTGCGCGGACCCGCCGGACGTCGCGACCCGCACCGGCGCGTCGACCAGGACCACCGGCCGGCCGATGGCCGCCGCGTACACGCCGACCGAACCGTGGTCGGCCACGACGTGGTCGGCGGCGATCACCGCGGCCCGCCAGTCCACGTGCGGGCCGACCACCACCAGCCCCGCGTCCCGGCACTCCGCGAGCCACGCGTCCACCTGCCGCCGACCGTGGCCGAACCACGCTCCCGGGTGCACCAGAGCCACCACTCGGAACCCTTGCGGCGTCAGCTCTTCGAGCAGGCTCGGCAGCAGGTCCTCGAACCTGGCGAACAGCGAGTCCAGCCCCCACGTGGAGCTGACCACCACGGCCTGCTGACCCGGCTCGATGCCCAGCGCGGCCCGGTACGCGTCGCGCCGCGGCAGGCTCGCGACCAGGCGGTCGTAGGCCGGGTCGCCGGCCACGACGGCGACGTCGAGCGCCTGCGGGCACTGCCGCCGCAGCACCTCCCGCTCGTCGTCGTGCGCGAGCACCAGCGCGCTCGCCAGCACACGGCCGTTGTGCAGGAGCCGTTGTGCGTCCAACCCGTAGACCACCGGCTCGCCACCGGTGGTGAAGGACTTCCCGTAGCCCGCGCCGTGCGGCATCACCACCAGCGGCGCGTGCAGCTCGTGCAGCCCGCCGTAGGACGCGGCGACGGCCAAGGAGAACTCCTGCCGGACCGCCAGCTCCCACGGCCACACGACGCCCCCGGTGGACCGCAGGAACTCCGCCACCCCGTTGCTGAAGACGTCAGGCGCCTGGGTGAAGACGACCTGCAGCCTCGTGTCCGTCTCGATCAGCTCCACGGCTTCCAGCAGACGTTGCCCGCTGGTGACCGTGTGCACCACGGCGAGCACCGGAAGGCACCCGGCGCGGCTGACCCACTGCGACGCGTCGAGCCCGATCGGCACTCGCGGCCACTCTGGACGTGTCATGCACTCCCCCTCGCGCTCCAACCCTCGGGAGAAGAGTGACGGACCGGTTTGCCGGGAACTTGCAGTCCGCTTGCATCTGCCGATCGCCGTCCGCCAAATAGGCAATTCGGACGAAAATGGGTAAACGAGCCTGCGGAACTTCCTCCCAGTGAAGCACACTGTGCCCAAGGGCAAGTTGGCCAGCGAAAGGGTGGCGCTGGTGGAGTTCAAGATCATCGGCAAGACGCGATTACACATCGACGGGAATGATTGCGATCTCGGGCCGGCCAAGCACCGCGGCGTGCTCACATTGCTCCTGTACTACTTCCCGAGACCGGTCCAAGTGGACACCATCGCGCAGGTGCTCTGGCCGGACAGCGGTCCGGAGCAGGTGAAACGAAACCTGCAGCCGATCGTCAGCAGACTGCGCTCGATTCTGGCCAAATCGGGGACAGGCGCCTCGATACCGAAGGAGGGCAACGCTTATCGGTTGGTGTTGGCGCAGGCGGACCTGATCGACTACCACCGTTTCCGCAAATTGGCGGAGATGGGTCGGGTAGCGGCCTCTCGGGGTGACCACCGCGAAGCCAAGGCATTGCTGCGCGAGGCGCTTTCGCAGTGGAACGGCCGACCCCTCGAAGAGCTCGGCGGGGCGTGGGCGGACCATTGTCGTGACCAGATGGAGACATTCGACCGGATGCCCGCGTTTTACGCGTTGCTGGACAGCCAGCGCCAACTGGGCGAGCACCTGGAGGTGATGGCGGAAGCGGGCAGGCTCACCGCGACCCAGGCCCCGGACGAGGCGTTCGCCGGCCTGTACCTGCGCTCCCTGGACGCCTTGGGCCGCTACTCCACGGCGCTCGACTTCTACGCCGTGTTCTGCCAGCGCCTGTTCGAGCACGTCGGCGCCGAACCCGGGCCGGAGCTGCGGGACCTCTACAAGAGCATCCTGCGCAAGCAGGAGAGCACCGCGGTGTCGGGCACGACGGCGCCGCACCAGCTGCCGCCGCCCGCGCGCAGCTTCACCGGCCGCGACGACCTGCTGGCCAGGCTCGACGCCCTGCTCGGCGAGGGCGACCAGGGCCGGGTCGTCGCGCTGCACGGGATGCCGAGCGTCGGCAAGAGCCAGCTCGCCCTCAAGTGGGCGGCACGGCACCGCGACCGGTTCCCGGACGGCAACCTGTACCTCGAGCTGCGCGGCGCCAGCCCAGGCACGCGGGTCGCGCCCGACGACGTGCTGGCGTTCCTGCTGAGGTCGCTCGGCGCCGAGCGAATACCCGCCACCGGCGGCGAGCGGCAGCTCGAGCTCCGCCGGGTGCTGGGCAACCGCAGGATGCTGGTCCTGCTCGACGACGCGCACGAGAGCGCGCAGGTCAGGCCGGTCCTGGCCGCGACGCCGCAGTGCCTCACGATCATCACGAGCCGGACCAGGCTGATGGGGCTGAAGGTCCTCGACCACGTCGACCTCGTGCCCGTGCCGCCGCTGTCGACGGTGGAGTCGATCACGTTGTTGCGCAACGAGATCGGCCGCGAGCGCTCCGACGCCGACCCCGCGGCGCTGCGGGACCTGGCCGGTCTGGTGGACGGCCTGCCGCTCGGGCTGAGGATCATCGCGCAGCACGTCGCGAACCGGCCGGACACCCCGATCGGCGATCTCGTGGAGGACTTCAAGGGGCAGGAAGGGCTCGGGATCCTCGGATCGGTGCACGACAGCGACGACGAGAGCGCCACGCTGCCGGCGGCGTTCTCCTGGTCGTTCCGCGACCTGCCCGCGGACACCGCGCGGATGTTCCGGCTGCTGGCGCTGAACCCGACGGCCGAGTTCTGCGTCGACGCGGCGGTCGCGCTCCTGGGCGAGCCCTACGACGCGGTCAGCGCGCACCTCAGCACGCTGGTGCGCAGCAACCTGCTGGACTACGGCGCCGTGCCGCGGCGGTTCAGGCTGCACGACACGCTGTACGGCTACGCCCTGCACCTCGTGCGCCGCGACGAGCCCGCGCAGGCGCGCAAGCACGCGATGACGCGGCTGCTGGACTGGTACCTGGCTTCGTCCGGGGTCGCGGCACACTTGTTGGACCCCCAGACCTCGCCGGTGCCGCCACTGCCCGGCATGTCGGCGAAGCCGGTGCCGCTCGCGGACCAGTCGGACGCGTTGCGGTGGCTGACCAGGGAGCGGGCGAACCTGGTCGCCGCGGTGCCGCAAGCCGTGCGCCACGGATTCCACGCGCACGCTTGGCGGCTCTCGGCGAATTTCCACGAGGCCTACGACCGGTCCGGGCATTTCGAGGACGTCCTCATCAGTCACCGGGCGGCGCTCAAATCGTGTGCCGCGCTCGGCGACCTGGAAGCGTTGAGCGGCACGCACAGCAATGTCGGAATGGTGCTGTACCGGTTGTGCAAGTACGCCGAAGCGGAAGAGCACTTCAAAGCCGGATCGGACCTGGCGGAGGCGATCGGCGCGCACGAGATCCAACTCATCTGCTCGCACAACCTGGCCGGAATCCGCCTGGCCCTGGGCGAGGTCGGCGCGGCGATCGAGCTGTACCGGGAAACCTTGGAGGCGACGCGCAGATCCGGCTACCGCGACGGCGAGGCGTACGCCCTGAATGAACTCGCGAACGCGTACCGCAAAGCGGAGCAGGACGACCTCGCGTTGGAGCACTACTACCAGGCGCTCGCCATTCGTCGTTCGATAGGGCACATCAGGGGAGTGGCGACCACCCTCACGGACGTCGGGCGGCTCCACTTCGAGCGGGGCGAGCACGAGGAGGCCCTGCGCCGGCTCCACGAAGCCCTGGCGCTGCACCCGATCGGCGGTGATCGCGCGCGCACGGCCGACGCGCTCGTCACCCTCACCGAGGTGGAGTACGACCTGGGCCGGTTCGGTGAGGCGATCGGCCACGCTGAAGAGGCGGTTTCCACGTGTCACGTCCTAGGAGCACGTGCGGGGCAGGGGCGCGCGCTGCACGTCTGGGGTCACGCGCTCGTGGCCCTCGGGCGGTTGGACGAGGCCGAAGAGCGGTTCCGGCTGGCCGCCGGCGTGCTGCGAGGGGTGCAGGAGGTGGAGGCCGAGGTGGTGACCGAACACCTGGCTGATGTGAAGACCATTCGCAGTGCCATTCCTGAGCCTCGTGGGTCGGCGCCCGACTTCACCGGGACCCCCGCCCGGGAGATCACTGAGCGTAAGAACTGACAGGAAAGGACATCACCTGATCCAGTGAATGTTGAGTGAGACAACAAAATAGTTATGCATCAATGGTGTCGCCGCTCTTCTCTGACGGGTGGGTGACACCCGGACGAGGACCACCCCCGTGTGAACGGACCACTGGGGCGGGTGATCTACTGCGCCCGTGCGTACCCACGTGTCCCGCGCAATGCGGAAGATTGCTGCCCCGCTCATCGGTTCACTCGCCGTCGTCGCATTCGTGCTCGGCGGCCCGACGGCAACGGCCGCCGAAGCCGACCTGGGCAGCTCGGCGTGCGTTGTGCAATGGCCCGGCCGCATCGGATGACGACCGCGCAGCGGTGTCGCGACTCGAACGAGGAGCTCTGATGGAACCCGACATAGGTAGAGCCGGCAGTACCGGTGGTGGAACCTCCGAGGCGCCGACCTGAGGACGTGGGTGGGAAGAACGAGTTCCCACCCACTCCTTCGTGGCGTTCATCGCCGGGAAAGACAACAAGAGGGCCACCGGAATGGTGACCCTCTCGCTGTGTTGTGCGCCGCCAGGGACTCGAACCCCGAACCCGCTGATTAAGAGTCAGCTGCTCTGCCAGTTGAGCTAGCGGCGCTCGGACTCTCTTGCTCCGTCCGACGTGAAGAACATTAGCACAGCGTCCGACCGGGCTCCCAATCGCCTGGTCAGGGTGGGTGTGTCGCCCTGATGCAGGGGGAACTTCGCCTTGGTAACGATCCAGCATCTCGGGCAACATCGTCAACCCTCCAGGCGTCACCTTGTCAGGGGCGCCGACAGACTCCTGTTGCGGACTGTCACGGCGTTCTGGGGACGAAGCGGAGGACGGGGATGTACCGCAAGCGGGGGGCGCGCCGAGCGCTGGGGATCGTCGCGATCGGGCTGGTCGCGACGTTGGTCACGAGTTGTTCTTCCGGCTCGGCCGCGACGGGGGACGCGGGCGGCGAATCAACCACCACCACTACGTCGTCGACACCGCCGCCCAAGCCCGTGTCGTTGACCACGGGCCCCGCGGACGCGGCGGTCGACGTGCAGCCCGGCGTGCCGGTCGTCGCCACCGCCACCGACGGCAAGATCACGTCGGTCGCGCTGACCAACCCGGAGGGCAAGGCCGTGGCCGGCCAGGTGAGCCCCGACGGTCTGCAGTGGACCAACACCGAGCCGCTCGGCTACCAGAAGACCTACACGCTGGCCGTGACGGGCGAGGGCGCGGACGGCAAGCCGGTCACCAAGACCTCCACCTTCACCACCGTCAAGCCGCGCACGCTGACCTACCTGTCGGTCAACCCGCAGGACGGCACGACGGTCGGCGTCGGCCAGCCGCTCGCGTTCTACTTCGACGAGCCGATCGCGGACAAGGCCGCCGCCGAGGCGATGATCTCGATCACCACGGTGCCGCGCGTCGAGGGCGCCTTCTACTGGTTCGACGAGAAGACGGCGCACTGGCGGCCGCAGAACTACTGGACGCCCGGCACCAAGATCACGATCAACGCCAAGATCTACGGCAAGCACGTGGGCAACGGCGTGTACGGCGAAGAAGACCGTGTGATCAACACCACGATCGGCGACGCCGTCGTGCACGAGGCGGACGGTCAGACGCACCAGGTCGTGACCAAGGTCAACGGCCAGGTCGTGCGCACCATGCCGACCTCCATGGGCGACGCGCAGAACCCGACCCCCACGGGGACCTACGTGCTGATGGAGAAGCACGCCCACATGGTGATGGACTCCCGCACCTACGGCCTGTCGCTGGAGGCGGGCGGCTACGTCACCCCGGTCGACTGGGCCTACCGGATGTCCAACTCCGGCATCTTCTTCCACAGCGCGCCGTGGTCCATCGGCGACCAGGGCCACCGCAACGTCAGCCACGGCTGCCTGAACCTCTCGCCCGAGAACGCCAAGTGGGTGTTCGACAACTCCAAGCAGGGCGACGTCGTGATCGTCACCAACTCGGGCGGCCCGGTGCTGGAGTCGTGGGACGGCTTCGGCGACTGGCAGATCCCGTGGGACCAGTGGGTCAAGGGCAACCGCTAGGGCTCTACAGCTCGGTGACGCGACCCGCCGCCACGGCCAGGCGGCGGGTCGTGCGCACCGCGTCCAGCATCCGGCGGTCGTGGGTGACCAGCAGCAAGGTGCCCTGGTAGGAGTCCAGCGCGGACTCCAGCTGCTCGATCGCGGGCAGGTCGAGGTGGTTCGTCGGCTCGTCCAGCACGAGCAGGTTGACCCCGCGCGCCTGGAGCAGGGCCAACGCGGCACGGGTGCGCTCACCGGGCGAGAGCGACGCCGCCGTCCTCAGCACGTGCGCCGCCTTGAGCCCGAACTTCGCCAGCAACGTGCGCACGTCGGCGGGCGGCACGTCCGGCACGGCCGCGCCGAACGCGTCCAGCAACGGCTCGTCGCCCAGGAACAAACCACGCGCCTGGTCGATCTCGCCGACCACCACGCCCGAGCCGAGGGACGCCGAACCCGAGGTCAACGGGACGCGGCCCAGCAGCGCCGCCAGCAACGTCGACTTGCCCGAGCCGTTGGCCCCGGTGATGGCGACCCGGTCCGCCCAGTCCACCTGCAGGTCCACCGGCCCCAGCGTGAACGACCCGCGGGTCACCACCGCCGCCCGCAGCACCGACACCACCGAACCGGACCGGGGCGCGGCGGCGATCTCCATCCGCAGCTCCCACTCCTTGCGCGGCTCCTCGACCACGTCCAGGCGTTCGATCAGGCGCTCGGTCTGTCGCGCCTTCGAAGCCTGCTTCTCGGTCGCCTCGGTGCGGAACTTGCGCCCGATCTTGTCGTTGTCGGGCGCCTTGCGGCGGGCGTTCTTCACGCCCTTCTCCATCCACGCCCGCTGCGCCCGGGCGCGCTCCTCCAGCGACGACCGCGTGGACGCGTACTCCTCGTACTCCTCACGCGCGTGCCTGCGGGCGATCTCCCGCTCCTCCAGGTACGACTCGTAGCCGCCGCCGTAGGAGCGCACCTGCTGCTGCGCCAGGTCCAGCTCCACGACCCGCGTCACCGTGCGGGCCAGGAACTCGCGGTCGTGCGACACCACCACGACCCCCGCCCGCAGCCCCGTCACGAACCGCTCCAGCCGGGCCAGTCCGTCCAGGTCGAGGTCGTTGGTCGGCTCGTCGAGCAGGAACACGTCGTACCTGCTCAGCAGCAACGACGCCATGCTCGCCCGGGCCGCCTGACCACCCGACAGGGCGGTCATCGGCAGGTCGAGCGAGACGTCGAGCCCCAGGTCGGCGGCCACCTCCAGCGACCGCTCCTCCAGGTCCGCGCCACCGAGCGCGAGCCACCGCTCCAACGCGTCGGAGTAGCCGTCGTCACCCGAACCCGACGACAACGCCTCGGTCGCCCTGTCCAGCTCGACCTGCGCCGCCGCCACGCCCGTGCGGCGGGCCAGGAAGTCCCGCACGGTCTCGTCGGCACGCCGGTCCGGTTCCTGCGGCAGGTGGCCGACGGTCGCGGTGGTCGGTGAGAGGCGGATCACACCCTGCTCGGCGGGCAGCAGGCCGGCCAACGTCCGCAGCAACGTCGACTTGCCCGCGCCGTTGGCGCCGACCAGGCCGATCACGTCACCGGGTGCGACGACCAGGTCAAGGCCTTCGAACAGCACGCGGTCGCCGTGCCCGGCGGCCAGGTCCTTCGCGACGAGTGTGGCGCTCACGACAACTCCAGGGCAAAAGAAGACGCCCCCCGACTCGGGCGTCGAGGGGCGTTCCGCTTGGGGTGAGTGACGGGACTTGAACCCGCGACACCTGGGATCACAACCCAGTGCTCTGCCAGCTGAGCTACACCCACCAAGACCGGTTGACCCGGCGCGTGAAGCATACAGTGCCCTACCGCCGGGTCTGAAATCGACCCTATTCCGGACCGTCGGCGGCGAGCAGTTCGGCCGCCACGGCCTGCGCCTGCTCCGAGGACGGGCCCGGCTGCGGCACGAACGCCGTCCGCCGGTAGTACGCCAGCTCGCGGATCGACTCCTTGATGTCGGCCAGCGCGCGGTGCGCCAGGCCCTTGCCCGGCTGCGCGTAGTAGATGCGCGGGTACCACCGCCGGCACAGCTCCTTGATCGACGACACGTCGACCATGCGGTAGTGCAGGTGCGCGTCGAGCTCGGGCATGTCACGGGCGATGAACCCGCGGTCGGTGGCGATCGAGTTGCCCGCCAGGGGAGCGGTGCGCGGGTCCGGCACCCACTCCTTGATGTAGGCCAGCACCTGCGCCTCGGCGTCGGCGAGCGTCACGGTCGACCGCCGCACCTCCTCGGTGAGCCCCGACTTGGCGTGCATCTGCATGACGACGTCCGGCATCGAGTCGAGCGCGGTGTCGTCGGCGTGGATCACCACGTCGACACCCTCGCCGAGCACGTTCAGCTCCGCGTCGGTCACCAGCGCCGCGATCTCGATCAAGGCGTCCTTGCCCAGGTCGAGGCCTGTCATCTCGCAGTCGATCCACACCAAGCGATCCATCACCCGCGCGAGCCTAGTCGCCCGGTCCCGCCGGCCCCGCGTCGCTTCGGGTGGCGGCCCCTACCAATCTCATTACGCTCAGGGCGATGACGGCCCAGAGCGACATCGCTGCCGGTTACGCCTCCGAAGGCGCGGCCATCGAACTCGGTGCGGTCCTCGTGGACGGCACGGTGGAGCCGACCGCGCGCGTGCGGCTCCCGCTGGCCACGCTGAACCGGCACGGGCTGGTCGCGGGCGCGACCGGCACCGGCAAGACGAAGACGTTGCAGCTGATCGCGGAGCAGCTGTCGGCGGCGGGCGTGCCGGTGGTGATGGCGGACGTGAAGGGCGACCTGTCGGGGTTGTCACGTCCGGGCGAGGGCGGCGAGCGGGTCACCGAGCGTGCCACCCAGACGGGTGACGACTGGCAGCCGCAGGCGTGCCCGGTGCAGTTCCTGTCGCTCGGCACGGGTGGGGCGGCGGTGCCGGTGCGGGCGACCGTCACCAGCTTCGGGCCGATCCTGCTGTCGAAGGTGCTCGGGCTCAACGACACCCAGGAGTCCACGCTCGGGCTGATCTTCCACTGGGCCGACTCGCGCGGGCTGCCGCTGCTGGACATCAAGGACCTGCGGTCGGTGATCGGGCACCTCACGTCCGACGAGGGCAAGGCGGACCTGAAGGGCCTCGGCGGGGTGTCGTCGGCGACGGCGGGTGTGATCCTGCGCTCGCTGGTGAACCTGGAGGCGCAGGGCGGCGACACGTTCTTCGGCGAGCCGGAGCTCGACCCGCGCGACCTGATGCGGCTGGTCGACGGCCGCGGTGTGGTGTCGCTGCTGGAGCTGGCGGAGTTGCAGGCCAGGCCCGCGCTGTTCTCGACGTTCCTGATGTGGCTGTTGGCGGAGCTGTTCGAGGTGCTGCCCGAGGAGGGCGACCTGGACAAGCCGAAGCTGGTGTTCTTCTTCGACGAGGCGCACCTGGTGTTCGCCGACGCGTCCAAGGCGTTCCTGGAGCGGATCACGCAGACGGTGAAGCTGATCCGGTCCAAGGGCGTGGGCGTGTTCTTCTGCACGCAGCTGCCGACCGACGTGCCGAACGCGGTGCTGTCGCAGTTGGGCGCACGGGTGCAGCACGCGTTGCGGGCGTTCACGCCGGAGGACCAGGCGGCGCTGGCGAAGACGGTGAAGACGTACCCGACGACGCCGCACTACGAGCTGGACGAGGCGTTGACGTCGTTGGGGATCGGCGAGGCCGTGGTGACCGTGCTGAGCGAGAAGGGCGCGCCGACGCCGGTCGCGTGGACGAGGCTGCGGGCGCCGCGGTCCTTGATGGACACGATCGGGTCGGACGCGATCACGCAGGCCGCGGAGACGTCCGAGCTGCACGCCAAGTACGCCGAGACCGTCGACCGCGAGTCGGCGTACGAGAAGCTGGCGGCGAAGGTGGCGCCCCCGCCCGCGCCGGAGGAGGCGGCACCCCCTCCCGCGCGGGAGGAGGCGCCGCCCCGGGAGCCCGAACGCCGGGCCGAGCGCGAGGAGCCGGGCGTGGTGTCGCAGGTGCTCGGCAACTCGGCGGTGAAGTCGTTCCTCCGGTCAGCCGCGAGCGCGCTGGGCCGTGAGATCACCCGTGGCCTCTTCGGGACCTCCCGCAAGCGCCGGTGAGCGCTTGACCTTCATCGACAGGAACGCGGCGCCGATGCTGAGCAGGCCGGCCACGTACCAGGCCGGCGCGTAGTCGCCGAAGTGGTCGCGGGTGAGGCCGGCGGCGGTGGCGGCGATCGCCGCGCCGATCTGGTGCGAGGCGAAGACCCAACCGAAGACCACCGGGGCGGACAGGCCGAACACCTGCCGGCACAGCGCCACCGTCGGCGGGACGGTGGCGACCCAGTCCAGGCCGTAGAAGATGATGAACACGAGCATCGACGGGTGCACCGAGTCGTGGAACAGCTCCGGTAGAACGAGCAGCGACGCGCCGCGCAGCGCGTAGTACACGGCGAGCAGGACCCGTGAGTCGACGCGGTCGGTGAGCCAGCCCGACAGGACCGTGCCGACGATGTCGAAGATCCCCACCAGGGCGAGCAGGCCCGCGGCGGTGGTGGTGGGCATGCCGTGGTCGTGCGCGGCGGGGATGAAGTGGGTGCCGACCAGGCCGTTCGTGGTCGCGCCGCAGATCGCGAAGCCCGCCGCCAGGAACCAGAACGGTCCGGTGCGCGCGGCGCTCCTCAGCGCGCCGAGGGCACGGCGGGCCGCACCGCCCGTCGACGGCGGGACGGGCACGATCTCGTCGCCGCCGTAGGGCGGCACACCCACGTCGGCGGGGTGGTCGCGCAGGAACAGCAGCGCCAGCGGCACCACCGCGAGGGCCGCGACCGACACCACGACGGACGCGCTGCGCCACCCGGAGGACTCCGACAACGCCGCCACCACCGGCAGGAACACCAGCTGCCCCGTCGCGCCGCCGGCGGTCAGGATGCCGGTGACCAGGCCGCGGTGCTTGACGAACCAGCGGCCGGTGATGGTCGCCACGAACGCCAGCGCCATCGAACCGGTGCCCAGGCCCACCAGCACGCCCCAGAACAGCACCAGCTGCCAGGCCGTGGTCATGAACACGGTCAGCCCGCTGCCCACCGCGACCAGCGTCAACGCCGAGGCCACGACCTTGCGCACGCCGAGCCGCTCCATCAGGGCGGCGGCGAACGGCGCGGTCAGCCCGAACAGCATGAGGTTGACCGACACGGCGAAGCCGATCGTGGCCGTGGACCAGCCGAACTCGCGTTGCAGCGGTTCGATCAACGCGCCCGGGGTGGCCCGGAACGCCGCGGCGCCGACGAGCGCGATGAAGGCGACGCCGGCGACCACCCATGCCCAGTTCTGCCTGCTGCGAATCACGTGAGGAAGCCTCACCGATGGCCCCGGTTCCGAAAAGTGGCTGGATGGCCATCATGTGCAAAAATCCGGCCATGAAGAGCCGTCACCTGGTCGCCGTGCTCGCGCTGGACGAGGTGGTGACGTTCGACCTCGGCACGCCGACGCAGGTCCTCAACGCCGCCCGCGACGAGCAGGAACGGCGTTACTACCGGGTGCGGGTCTGCACGCCGGGCGGACGTCCGGTGCGCAGCGCGGCCGGGTTCGCCATCACCCCCGACCACGGCCTGGAGCTGATGGCGGAGGCGGACACGGTGATCGTGGCCGGTGTGCACTACGGGGCGCAGGTGCTGGCGGACGGCACGGTCGAGCCGGCGGTGCGCGACGCCCTGCTCGCGGCGGCGGAGCGGGGCGCGCGGGTGATGTCGATCTGCACGGGCGCGTTCGTGCTGGCCGCGGTCGGCCTGCTGGACGGGCGCAGGGCCACCACGCACTGGGCGCACGCGGACAACTTCCGCCGCCTGTTCCCGGCCGTCGACCTCGACCCGGACGTGCTGTTCGTGGACTCCGGCGACGTGCTGACCTCGGCCGGCGTCGCCGCGGGCGTCGACCTGTGCCTGCACGTCGTGCGGCACGACCACGGCAGCGAGGTGGCGAACATGGCCGCCCGGCGGTGCGTCGTGCCGCCGTGGCGGCCGGGCGGGCAGTCGCAGTTCATCGTCCGCCCGATCCCGGACCAGGCCGACACGTCCACCGCGCAGGCCCGCGCGTGGGCCGTGGCGCACCTGCACGAGCCGCTGGACCTGCGCGCGCTGGCCGCGCAGGCCCGGATGAGCGTCCGCACGTTCACCCGCCGGTTCCGCGAGGAGACCGGCGTGAGCCCCGGCAAGTGGATCACGCAGCAGCGCGTCGAACGGGCACGGCACCTGCTGGAGACCACGGACCTGGCCATCGACCGGGTGGCCCGGCACGCGGGCTTCGGCACGGGCGCGGCGCTGCGGCAGCAGATGAGCGCGGCGCTCGGCGTGTCGCCCAGCGCCTACCGCACCACGTTCCGCTCAGCGGGCTAGCGCCTCCGCTGCCGGCACACCCCGCTCACCGCTCCAGGAACGGGCGCAGCAGGCCCGGCACGGCCTCGTCGGCGAGCGCCAGGCCGTCGGCCTCGCCCACGTCGACCACGTGGTACGCGCCGTCGCCCGCCGCGGTGGTGGCGGTGATCGTGACCAGGCCCGCGCGGCGTTGGAAGAACGAGCGCGAGATGCGCCAGCCGATGATGCCGGTGCGTTGCAGCGCAACGGTTTCGCGGACCGCCGAGCCGGCGCGGGCGAGGAGGTGGCGGTCGGTCAGGGCGTGGCCGAGCGAGCGGTAGCGGTCCCAGCCCAGGGCGGCGGAGAACGGCACCAGCGCCAGCACCACCTGCCACGTCCAGCTCGGCGCGAACCACGCCAGGACGGCCGCCGGCACGAGCAGCGGCACGACGGCGCGCACCATCCGGCGGCGCAGGGCCGCGATCGGGTGCCGGCGCAACGGCGTCCGCGTAGGCGACGCCCCGGCCCGGTCAGCGGTGGTGACCGGGTCATTGGTGCCGTCCCGGTCACCGGTGCCGGCCTGTTCGGCAGTGCCGGCGTGTTCGGCAGTGGCGGTCCAGTCAGTGGTGGCGGCCCGTTCGGCAGTGCCAGGCTGTCCAGTGGTGGCGGCCCAGTCAGCAGTGCCGGCCCGGTCGGTGGTGGCGGCCCAGTCGGTCGTCGACCGCAGCACCTCCGCGGACACGCGGTGGGCCTCGGCGACCGGCGCGGGCGGCAGCAGCAGGTTGCTCTCGCCCTTGCGGCCCAGGCCGGTCGTCACGGTCTTGGCGTGCGCACCCCGCCCGGCGCGCAGCAGCAGCGGTTCGACCAGCTCGACGCCGCGAAGTCGTTGCTCCGCAACGGAAACCGAACGGGTGGTGAGCAGGCCGCGGCGCACGCGGACCGTGTCGTCCGGCTCACGGGTCAGCCGGTAGCCCCAGAACTGCACCACGTACACCAGCACCGAGCCGAACGTGGCCACCAGCAGCACGACCGCGGCGAACACCGCGACGGTCAGCCCGATCGGCTGTGCCACGACCCAGTGCGCGGCCTCGCTCATCGGCTCGAACACCTCGATGTCCAGCTCCCGCGCGAAGTTCATCACGAACCCGAACAGCGCGCCCGCCGCCACCAGGCCCGACAACGTCAACGGCGCGTACCGCAGCCACCGGTTGTCCCATTCGGACAGCACGACGCCCGGCCGCTCCTCCTCCGCGACGGCAGGGGCTTCCGCCTTGGCGATGGTGAGCAGCAGCACGCGCAGCCGTTCCGCCTCGGCCGACGACACCGCGTCCAACGTCAGGCCGTCCTCGCCGGGCTGGTCGCGCTGCCCGGTGCCGACCCGGATCGCGGACAGCCCGAACAGCCGGTGCCCGAGCTTGGCGGTCAGGTCGACCGTTCGGATCCGGTCGCGCGGCACCGCCAAGCGCTTGCGCACGAGCAGCCCGGTGTGCATCTCGACCTGCTCGGTGGTGATCCGGTAGCGCGTGGTGATCCAGCGCAGCAGGCCGAACAGCACGATCGCGACGATCACGCCGACGCTGAGGAGGATCCGCCACGTCTCGCCCTTGCCGAGCACGATGAGGCCGACGAACAGCGGCACCAGGCCGAGCAGCTCGTTCAGCGGTCGCACGACGAGCATCCGCACGTCCAGCCGGTGCCAGTCCACCACCGGCTCGGCGTACTCGGGCGCGGCGGGCAGGTCCGTGCTCACGTGGCGTCACCCGGCGTGGCCTGCGTGGTCGTGGTCAGCTCGTCGGCCAACCGCACCGCGTCGTCGTGGTCGAGGCCCTCGATGAGCACGGGCCCGGCGGCCGAGGCGGTGGTCACGGTGACCGTGGACAGCCCGAGGAGCTGTTGCAGGGGACCGCGCTTGGTGTCCACGGTCTGGATGCGCGAGACCGGCGCGATGCGCCACTCCTGGTTCAGCCAGCCGGCCAGCGTGTACACCGCGTCCGGGGTGGCCTCCCAGCGGTGCACCCGGTACCGCCACCGCGGCATGACCAGGGTGTGCGCGGTGCCGAGCACGAGGGTCGCGATCGCGGCGGTCACCTGCCACGGCGAGGCGGCGAAGATCAGCGCGACCAGTTGCGGCACGAGCAGCACCGCCCAGCCGATCAGCGCGTGCAGGGTCCAGAGGGTGATCGACTTGCGGCTCACCTGGTGCCGCGGCGCACGCAGGCGCAACACTTCGTTGCTCACGCCGTCCACTGTGCCTCAAGGCCGAGCCCGCGTGCGCGCGAACCCGGCCTCGGGACCGATCAGCTACGGCTGCGGTGCGTAGGGCGCCTGGAACACCCTGGCCGTGGCGCTCTCGCCCTGGACGGCCACGGCGGCGGGCACACCCACGACGACCGCGAGACCGGCGCAGACGGCGAGCGCAGCCATGATCTTGTGCAGGGAGTGCACAACCATCGTCGAACTCCGTTCGATCGTAGCGGCTTGTCGGCAGGGGGGAGCCGGACCAGATCCGCGGACAACGCCCGGAAGCGTCCAAGCGGAGCATGGCACAGGGGGGTCCTCACGGTCATCACCCACTTCTGCCCCTGCCCACTAGGCAATACCCACGGGACGGCGGCCCCGATCGTCGGGGACATCCCACCATTACGGGTAACGAGCCGGAAACCCGGAGGTGACTCAGTCGAGCAGCGGTCGTGCCCGGGTCTCCTCGTCCAGGTCCACCCACCAGACCGCCGCGCCCGCCCGGTCGCGCACGCCGATCGTCCGGTAGATCCGCTGGAGGTGGTTCTGCACGGTCTTCGGCGACAACGACAGCTCGGCCGCGATCGCCGCGGTGCTCTCACCGGCGGCCACGCGCCGCAGCACCTCGATGCCCCGCTTGGTCAGCCCGGACCCCAGCGCCCGCGCGATCCGCCGGTGGTCCTGCTCGGCGGTGGCCGAGCTGCGCAGCGGGTCCGGCGCCGCCCGCTGCTCCCGGCGCAGCCCGAACGTGCGCTCGGCCAGCTGGTCGACCAGCCTGGCGGACAGGTCGTGCTCCCGCATCCGCAGCAGGTCCCGGCCTTCCTGGAGCTCCCACAGCCGGTACTGCTCCAGCTGGGACCTGGCGTGCCGCAGCGCGGAGTCGAGCTTCCCGGCCCGCTCGTGGGCCACGCTCAGCGCGCCGTGCGCCCGCACCGCGACCTCCCGCGCCAGCACGCCCATCGCCAGCTCCGCCGCACGGGTCAGCAGCCGCACCTGGTCGTCGTGCCGCTCCCGCACCCCGCTGATCCGGGCCCGGGCCATCAGCAGCTCGGCCCGCAGCACGGGCCGGTCCTGCCCGGCGAGCAGCCGGTCGGCCCGCTGGCACGAGCGCAGCGCCCGGTCCACGTCGCCCAGGTCCAGCCGCACGTGCGTGAGCAGCAGGTTCAGCCGGGCCATCCGCAACGGCTGGTCGAGGTGCTTCCACCGGTCGCGGGCCTGCGCGCACAACGCCTCCGCGCGCCGCAGCTTGCGCGTGCACGGCTCGCCGTCCGGGCTGCACCGGCTCGCCGCCGTGCGCACCATGCAGTGCTCGTGGTACTGCGTGCGCAGGACGCCGGCCTGCTCGTACAGGATCGAGCCGATCAGCTCGACGTCCTTGGTCAGCTCGGCCAGGCCGAGGGCGCGCGCCAGCGAGTGCAGCGACCGCTCCCGCGAGTCCAGCCGCAGCTCGACCACGGCCTGCGAGAAGCTGCACCACGCCTGGAGCCCGACGTGCCGGTTGGCCGCCGCGATCGCCTGCACCCGGTCGATGGTGTCCAGCGCGCCCGGCAGCAGCCCGCGCTTGCCGAGCGCCACGGACTGGGCCAGCACGCTGTGCGCCACGCCTTCGGCGTCGTCCAGCCACGAGAACGCGGCCACCGCCTTCTCGGCGGCCTCCAGCGCGTCGCCGGGGCGGCCCTCGTCCAACGCCATCCGCGCCTCGCGCAGGTTGGACACCGCGGCCTCGCGCGGGTCGGCCGCCCGCTGGACGGGAATCGTCATCAGTCTGCCCCCGCTGGAGAGGGTACTCACCCCAACTCGCGCTTCAGCACCTTTCCCGTCTCATTGCGCGGCAGGGCGTCGAGGAAGACCACCTCCCTCGGCACGGAGAACCTGGCCAGGTTGCCGCGCACGTGGTCGAGCACCGCCTCCTCGTCCACCGCGCCCGGCTCCTCGGGCACGACGTACGCGGCGAGCCGTTGGCCGAACTGCTCGTCCGGCACGCCGACCACGGCGACCTCGCGCACCCCGGCCAGCCCCGCCAGCAGGTCCTCGACCTCGCGCGGGTACACGTTCTCCCCGCCGGAGACGATCATCTCGTCGTCGCGGCCCGCGACGAACAGCAGGCCGTCCCGGTCGCGGTAGCCGAGGTCGCCGGTCGACATGAGGCCGTCGCGGACCTCCTTGCCCGCGCCGTTGGTGTAGCCGTCGAACAGCATGTCGTTGGCCACGAAGATGCGGCCGGTCGTGCCGGCCGGCACCGGGTCGCCCGCGTCGTCCAGGATCGCGAGCCGGGTGCCGTGCGGCGGCAGGCCCGCCGTGTCCGGGCGCCGGGCCAGCTCCTCGGGCCGGGCGATGGTCACCCACGACACCTCGGTGGAGCCGTAGAGGTTGTAGAGCACCGGGCCGAACTCCTCCAGGCACCGCCGCGCCACCGGCGGCGGCAGCGCCGAGCCGCTGGAGGCGATCACGCGCAGCTTCGGCAGGTGCGGGCGCCCGGTCAGCTCCAGGATGCGTTGCAGCATCACGGGAACGGCGAACAGCGCGTCGCTGCCGTGGTCGCGCGCGTCGGCCAGCGTGAGCGCCGGGTCGAACTTGCGGCGCAGTACGAACGTCGCGCCGAGCACGAGCCCGATCTGGAACGCGGCCAGGCCCCAGGTGTGGAACAGCGGCGCCGGCACGGAGAACCGGTCGCCCGCCCGGAACGGGATGCGGGACAACAGCGCGGCGGCCGGCGCGAGGCTCGCCGGCTCCGGTCGCCTGGCACCCTTGGGCGCGCCCGTGGTGCCCGACGTCAGCACGATCATCCGGCCGCGCGGCGGGCGCCGGGGCAGCGGTGTGGCGGGTGAGCCCTCGATCAGCTGCTCCAGCGTCCTGCTCTTGGTGACGCCGTCGACCCACGCCATCACCCGGCGGACCTTGCGCGGCGCGTTGGCCAGCAGGCCGCGGAACTCGGTGTCGGCGACGACCACGGACACGTCCTGCTCGCGCAGGACCGCGGCGACCTGGGCCGCGCTCAACCCGGTGTTGACCAGCACGGTGTGCGCGCCGAGCTTCACGCACGCCGCCACGGTCTCCACGAAGCCGCGGTGGTTGCGGCACAGCACCGCGACCTTCGACCCCGACCGCACGCCGAGGTCGTGCAGGCCGTGCGCGAGCCGGGTGGTGCGTTCGTCGACCTCGGCGTAGGTGAGCGTGCCCGCGTCGTCGATGATCGCCGGTCGGTCGGGGTGGCGCGCCGCGCCGGTGGCGAACCCGAACGCGACCGTGATGTCCCACTGGAGGAAGGCGTCGACGACGCCGAGCAGCCGGCCGGGGCCCATCGGCCGCACGACGCCGGCGCGCACCAGCGTCGCCAAGGCGCGCAGCGCTCCCAGGACCCGGTTCACCGCGTCGCCCGCAGGACGAGGCGGGTGACGCCCGCGGCGACGGCGGCCAGCGGCGGCGTGTGCGGCGTGCCCCGCTCCGGCATGGCCCGGTAAGCGAGGTGCACCAGCGACCGCACGTGCTTCGGCGCGGTCTTGCGGGCGAGTTCGGCCAGCAGCCCGGACGGGAGGTTGACCTCCTCGGGACGGCGCTCCAGCGCGTGGACGACCCACCGCGCCGCGCGCTCGGGCGTCGCCGCCGGGAACGCGTCGTAGGCCTTCGTCGGCCCGATCATGGGTGTTCGCACCAGCGGCATCCGCACGGAGGTAAACGTGACACCGTCCGCCACCGTCTCGCCGGCCGCCACCCGGCTGAACGCGTCCAGCGCGCTCTTGGAGGCCAAGTAGGCGGAGAAGCGAGGCGTGTTGAGCTGCACGCCCATGCTGGAGATGTTCACGATGTGCCCGGACCTCCGTTCCCTCATGTGCGGCAGCAGGCCGAGGACCAGCCGCAGCGGCGCGAAGTAGTTCAGCGCCATGGTGCGCTCGTAGTCGTGCAACCGGTCGACGGACAGGTGCACGCTGCGCCGGATCGACCGGCCCGCGTTGTTGACCAGCGCGTCGATGCCGTCGTGCTCCGCGAGGACCTGCTTGAGCAGCGCGCCGACGGCTTCCGCGTCCGTCAGGTCGCACGGGTAGGTGTGCGCCGTGCCGCCCTCCGCGCGGATCCGCTCGGCGACCTGCTCCAACTCCTCGGCACGGCGCGCGACCAGCAGCGGCACGGCTCCCTCCCGGGCCACGGCGAGCGCGGTGGCCGCGCCGATGCCCGACGACGCGCCGGTGATCAGCACGGTCCGCCCGGCCAGGCCGTGCTTGCGCGCGGCGCGCAACGGGTCCAGGTGCGCCGACCAGTACTCCCACAGCACGTGCGCGTAGCCGGCGAAGTCGGGCGGTTCCAGGCCGGTGACCGTGCGGGTGGCGGTCGAGTCGAACTCGGCGTGCACCGCGAGGTGCGGCACGACCTGCGGCGGGATGCCCAGCTCGGTGAGCACGCCGGTGACGATCGCGCTCGTCGGCGCGGCGGGCAGCGGCAGTGGCAGGGTGAACCGGACCTTCGGGGCGCCGGCGGCGGCGGCCAGCGCGTTGTGGACCTCGTCCAGCGGCTGCGAGCGGCGCGCGGTGAGGTGGAACGTGCTGCCGGACGGCACGTCGGCGTGGATCAACCGGTCCAGCGCCGCCACCACGTAGTCGACCGGGACCAGGTTCGCGGCCCCGAAGTGCGGCGCGACCAGCGGCAGCAGGCGCGGCAGGCGGGCGAGCGCGGCCAGCGCCGGGAAGAAGTAGTACGGGCCGTCGACCTTGTCGACCTCGCCCGTGCGCGAGTCGCCGACCACGGCGCCCGGCCGGTACACGCGCCACGGCGTGCCCTGGTCCCGGACGATCCGCTCGGCCGCGTGCTTGGTCACGTGGTAGGGCGAGGGCAGGTGCTGGCCGAGGTCGAAGTCGTCCTCGGTGAACGGGCCCCGGTGCTCGCCCGCGACCGCGATGGACGACACGTGGTGCAGCACCCCGCAACCGGTGCGCCCGGCGTACTCCACGACCCGCCGGGTGCCCTCGACGTTGACGGCGTGGTGCGCGTCGGCGGACGCGGTGAAGTCGTAGACGGCGGCCAGGTGGACGACGTGGTCGACCCGGTCGGCGTCGATCGGGGAGCCGAGGTCGCCCAGCACCGGCGTCAGCTTGCCGTGCCGGCCCAGCTTGTCCGCGGACTGCGGCCTGACCAGCGCGAACACCCGTTCGCAGTCCGGTCGCCGCAGGAGCTCGGCGACCAGGCGCCTGCCGATGAAACCCGTCGCGCCGGTGACGAAGTAGGTACTCACGCCCCGATACTGACACTACCTACCCGTGAGTAGGAAGAGCGCGGGGTGAAATCGGAACGCCTGTGATCAGTTTTCCGGGGTGCCGGACGCGTTCACCACCGCGTCGCGCAAGGCCGCGCGCAGGCGGCCCACCTCCAACGGCGTCAGCACGGCCGCCTCACCCGGCGGCACCGTCACCACGACGTGGCCCTGGCTGACGAAAACGGTCATGTCACGGCGACGTGACGCGATGTCGCGGCAGGAGATCTGCCACTCCTTGCCTGTGCTCACGGCCCCCAACCTCCAGGTGTCTCGACACGGGGTGCTCGGACCAATCCGGGCGCTCGTGGGGATGAGACGCACGCGGGTTGGTGCCATGACGGGGCAATCCGCCGGGCGACCGCGCCGAGCTGTCGCTAGCGTCGCATGTGGCTGTCGTCGCAGTCACCTGAAGGGGTGAGAAAATGGCTGAACCGCAACGGATCGTGATAATCGGGTCCGGTCTGGCCGGCGCCTCGGCGGCCGGGGCGTTGCGCGAGCGCGGTCACACCGGTGACGTGGTCGTCTTCGGCCGCGAACGGCACCGGCCCTACGAGCTGCCGGCGTTGTCCAAGCAGGTGCTGCTGGGCGACGCCGAGGAGCCGGTCCGCGTGCACGAGCCCGATTTCTACGACGAGCGCCGGATCGAGCTGCGGCTCGGCGTCGAGGTCGTCGGGGTGGACGTCGACCGGCACGTGGTCGAGGACTCCGGCGGTGGGTCGCACTCGTACGATCGGCTGATCCTGGCAACGGGTTCGACGCCGCGCCGGTTGCCGGTGCCGGGCGGAGAGCTCCCAGGTCTGCGGACGTTGCGCACCGTCGAGGACTCGCTGGCGTTGCGGCGGGAGCTGACCGACGGCCGCGAGGTGGTCGTCGTCGGCGCGGGGTGGATCGGCTGCGAGGTCGCCGCCGCGGCCCGGCGGCACGGCGCGTCGGTGACGGTCGTCGACCCGGTCGACCTGCCGCTGCGGCGGGTGCTCGGGCCGCGGATGGGCGAGGTGTTCCGCGACCTGCACGCCGCGCACGGCGTGCGGTGGCGGCTCGGCGTCGGCGTGGACGGCTTCACCGAGCACGGCGTCCGGCTCGCCGACGGCGGTTCGCTGACCGGTGACGTCGTGGTGGTCGCGGTGGGCGCCGCGCCGGACCTCCGGCTCGCGCGGGACGCCGGCCTGGCGTTGGCCGACGGTGGGGTGGCGGTGGACGCCGCGCTGCGCACCTCCGCGCCGGACGTCTTCGCCATCGGCGACATCGCCGCGCACGAGCACCCCCGCTACGGGCGGCGGGTCCGGGTCGAGCACTGGGCGAACGCCAAGGGCCAGGGCGAGCACGTGGCCGGCACGGTCCTCGGGCACGACGAGCCGTACGAGGCGTCGCCGTACTTCTTCACCGACCAGTACGACCTGGGCATGGAGTACCGGGGGCTCGCCGACGCCGAGCACGACGAGCTGGTGGTGCGCGGTGACGTGGACGCGCGCGAGTTCACCGCGTTCTGGCTGCGCGACGGGCGCGTGCAGGCGGCGATGAACGTCAACCAGTGGGACGACGGCGAGGCGTTGCAGCTGCTGGTCGACGCGCGGGCCGAGGTGGCGCCGGACCGGCTGCGCGGCGGCGACCTGGCCTAGGCGGTCACAGGCAGGAGCCGCTGTCCGGCCCGTGGTCGGCCGCGATCAGGCGCTCCAGCAGGTCGTGCAGGGCGCGGGCCTCCTCCGGCGCGAGCTCGGCGGTGAACTCCCGCTCCACCTGGACGTGCAGCTTCTCGACCTCGCGCTGGACGGCCCGGCCCTGCTCGGTGATCACCGGCACGCGCACGCGCCGGTCGTTGGGGTCGGGCTTGCGCATGATCAGCCCCGCGCGTTCCAGCCGGTCCAGCTCCGCGGTCAGCGTGGTCTTGTCGACGCCGAGCGCGTGGCCGAGGGCGAGCTGGGTGCGCTGGAACTCCTCGCTGATCAACGCGGTCAGCACGATCTGCCCCCGCGTGGTGATGCCGTGCCGCACCGCCGCTTCCTGCGCGACCGTGCCCAGTTTCTGCGCCGCGCGGTGCAGCAGCCAGTTCAGGCCCGCACGGCTCGTGCAGCCGAGGCTGGGGGCGAGGTCCATGCCCGGGATCATACGCCGGCTGTGAGATATTCTTGAGTAAGAACGTCTTGACTCATAACGACTCTGCCCATATGTTCCGAACCGAGAACTTCCGAGAGGGGACTATGGTGCACCTGTTGCACATCGACACCAGCCTGCGGTTCGAGGGTTCGGTGTCGCGCGAGGTCAGCGGCGCTTTCGCCGAGGCGTGGCGGGCCGCGCGCCCGGACGGCGGGTACACCTACCGCGACCTGGCCGCCGAGCCGTTGCCGCACGTCGACCCGGCGGCGCTGGCCACCCGGGAGGCCGACGGCGACCGGCCGTTGGAGCAGCGGCTGATCGCCGAGGTGAAGGCGGCGGACACGATCCTGCTCGGCGTGCCGATGTACAACTACGGCCTGCCGTCGAGCCTCAAGGCGTGGCTGGACTGGATCATCGTGCCGGAGCTGATGGCCGACCAGCAGACCGGCGAAGGCGTGCTGACCGGCAAGCGGGTCGTGGTCGTCACCGCGCGGGGCGGCTCCTACGCGCCCGGCACGCCCCGGCACTCGTTCGACTTCCAGGAGCCGTACCTGCGCGCGGTGTTCGGCATGCTGGGCCTGGACCGGGACCTGGAGTTCGTGCACGCCGAGCTGACGTTGGCCGGCGTCGTGCCGCACATGGCCCAGTTCCGCGACCTGGCGGTCGCCTCGTTGGAGGACGCGCACCGCGTGGTGCGCGAGTTGGCCGTCGCCTGAGGGGGAGATCGGGTGACGGGCCGTGGTCGAGGGGGCGGCCCGTCACCCGATAGTGCAGGCGTCGTCGGCCTGCGACCATGTGGGCCATGTCGGAGTCGATCGCCGCGGTCGTGGTGCGTGCCGCCGAGCTGACCGCCCGCGGGTTGCCGCGCAAGGCGATCGAGCTGCTCCAGCCGGCCCTCGCGGCCAACCCGCTGCACGGTGAGGCGTGGTGCCGACTGGCCGCCGCCTACCTCGACGCGGGCGAGCCCGACCCGGCGCTGAGCGCGGCCAAGCGGGCCCTGGTGCTCGACGGCGACCCGGCGTGGGCGCAGCGGCTGACCGCGCTGGCGTTGAGCGAACTCGGCCGGCACGCCGAGGCGGTCGTCGCGGCGCGGGAGTGCGTGCGGCGCAAGCCCGGCGACTGGCGGTGCCAGGTGGTGCTGGCCGAAGTGCTGGCCGACAGCCCCGACGGGCAGCGCGAGGCCGTGGCGGTGGCGCGGGAGGCCGCGCACCTCGCGCCGACGGAGGCCCGTGCGTTCCAGGTGCTCGGCGACTCCGCGCTGCGCGTGCGCGACTGGGGCACCGCCGAACGCGCCTACCGCACCGCGTTGCGCCTCGACCCGGACGACGGCGACGTGCGCGCGAACCTGGCCACCGTCCGGCGCAAGCGCGGCGGCGCGCCCGTGCCGCCGCCGTCCGGTGAAGCGCTGCACGCCGCGCACGTCCTGGTGTGGCCCGCGCTGTCCCGGCTGGCCGCGCTGCTCGTCGCCGGCGGCCTCGTCCTGATGCTGGCGGGCATGCCCAAGCCGACGCCGCTGCTCGGCTGGTTCGCCGGGCTGCTGGTCGTCGGCTGCCTCGTGGTCGCGGGACTGGCGCTGTTCAAGGCCCGGGGCGGTGTGCGGCGGGCGTTGCTCCGCCTGCCGCTGCACCGGCCCAAGGTGGCCTTCGTCACGACCATGTTCGGGCTGTCCGCGGTGATCCTCGCCGGCTGGGCGGTGGCGCTCCTCCTCGGGGCCACGACGATGCAGCCGCTCGTGATCGCGTGGCTGTGCGCCCTGCTCGGCGGAGCCGTCGTGGTCCTCGCCGGGGGCCGCTAACCTGGACGTCGGGAAGGAGGCCGATGACCCGACGCGCGCTGCTCGCGATCCTGGCGTTGATCGCGGGTTTCGTCGTGTCCGGACCCGGCCCGAGCACGACCGCCGACGTGGCCGCCGTCTCGTCCACCGTGGACGCCGCCCACCTGCCCGGCACGGCCACCCGCGGCACGAACGCCGCGCACCCCGTGCAGGTGCACGTGGGCCAGCCACTGGACGGCGTCCAGCCCGCCGTGCACGTGACGCCCGCGCCGCCGGTGCGGGTGCGCGTCGTCGACCCGACCCACCGCACCCCCGAGCGCAACGGCCAGACCCCGCTCGGCGAACGCGCGCCGCCCACCACCTCCGGTAGCTGAACCCACCCCGTTCACCTCACCCGGAGGTCCTTCCACCATGCCGCGCCCCAGCGCGCGGCGAGCGCTACTCGTCCGTGGGCTGCTGGCCCTCGGCGTGCTCGCCGCGTCCGCGTTCACCCTGCTCACCGTCCAACCGCGCCTCGGCCTCGACCTGCGCGGCGGCACCCAGATCGTGCTCGAAACCCCGTCCGAGGCCACCTCCGACGCCACCGACCGGGCGATGGAGGTGCTGCGCCGCCGGGTCGACGAGCTCGGCGTGGCCGAACCCGTGCTGGCCCGGTCCGGCGATCACCGCATCGTGGTGGAGCTGCCCGGCGTGCAGGACCCGACCGAGGCCATCGAGGTGCTCGGCCGCACGGCCCAGCTGCGCGTGCAGCCGGTGACCGGGCCGGGCGACGTGCCCACGCCCGAGGGCGACGCGGTCGGCCTCGGCGAGGTCGTGATGACCGGCGAGGGCATCGAGGACGCCCGCGCCACGCCCAACCCGCAGGGCGTCGGCTACCTCGTCGGCGTCGACTTCCAGGGCGACGCGCCGCAGGCGTGGCAGCGGGTGACCGCCGAGGCCGCGTGCTCACCGCCGGGAGACCCGAAGCGCCGGGTGGCGTTCGTGCTGGACGGCGAGGTCGTGTCCGCGCCTCAGGTGGACGTCTCGACGGTGTGCGGCACCGGCATGATCGGCGGCAGCACGTCGATCACCGGGCGGTTCGGCCAGGCCGAGGCCGAGGAGCTGGCGCTGGTGATCCGCTCCGGCGCGCTGCCCGTACCGGTCGAGGTGGTGGAGCAGCGGACCGTCGGTCCGACGCTCGGCGCGGAGGCGATCGAGGCCAGCGCCCGTGCGGCGATCATCGGCGTGGCGCTGACCGGGCTGTTCCTGGTGTTCGTGTACCGGCTGGCCGGGCTGGTGGCCGTGTTGGCGCTGGGCGGTTACGCGGCCTTGGCGTACGCGGCGATGCTGGCGATCGGCGCGACGCTGACGTTGCCGGGGTTGGCCGGGTTCGTGCTGGCCATCGGCATGGCGGTGGACGCGAACGTGCTGGTGTTCGAGCGGTCGCGGGAGGAGTACGCGCGGCGCAAGCGCCTGCCGCGGTCGGTGGACCAGGGCTTCCGCGGCGCGTTGAGCGCGGTGGCGGACTCGAACGTGACCACGCTGCTGGCCGCCGGGCTGCTGTTCTGGCTGGCCACCGGGCCGGTGAAGGGGTTCGGCGTCACGCTGTCGATCGGTGTGCTGGCGTCGTTGTTCAGCGCCCTGCTGCTGAGCCGGGTGCTGTTGCAGCTGGTCATGCCGCTGCTGGAACGGCGGCCTCGGTGGAGCGGGCTGCACACGTTGGGGCGGGTGCGCACGTGGCTGACCTCGCGTGGGATCACGTTGTTCCGGCGGCCCCGGCGGTGGCTGCTCGCTGCCGGGCTCGTGCTGCTGGCGGCCGTCGGCGGACTGGTCGTGCGCGGGCTGGAGCTGGGCGTGGAGTTCACCGGCGGTCGGATGCTGGAGTTCACGGCCGCCTCGGTGGACACCGGTCGGGTGCGGGCGGAGCTGGCGGCCGCCGGGTTCGGTGACGCGGTCGTGGTGACGTCGGGCTCGGACGGCGTCTCG
The DNA here is from genome assembly GCF_040295345.1 of Actinosynnema sp. NPDC002837. Classification (NCBI taxonomy): domain Bacteria; kingdom Bacillati; phylum Actinomycetota; class Actinomycetes; order Pseudonocardiales; family Pseudonocardiaceae; genus Actinosynnema; species Actinosynnema sp. NPDC002837. Next base: position 45,132 of record NZ_JBEOVG010000033.1, on the reverse strand, counting down.
GTGCGCACGGGTCCGATCGACTCGGCCGCGGCAGTGCGGCTGGGTGAGGCGGTGGACCGCGCGACCGGTGGGGCGGAGCAGGTCAGCAACGAGCTGATCGGCCCCAGCCTCGGCTCGGAGCTGCGGCGCAACGCGTTGATCGCGCTGGCCATCGCGGTGGCCGCGCAGCTGGTCTACCTGGCCGTGCGGTTCGACTGGCGGCTCGGCGTGGCCACCGTGGTCGCGCTGGTCACGGACGTGGTCGTGCTGGTCGGCGCGTTCGCGTGGCTGGGCAAGACGGCCGACGGCGTGTTCCTGGCCGCGCTGCTCACCGTGATCGGGTACTCGGTGAACGACTCGGTGGTGGTGTTCGACCGGGTGCGCGAGCTGCGGCGGACGCGGGCGCCGTTCCCGGAGGTGATGAGTTCGGCGGTGCTGCAAACCCTGCCGCGGACGGTGAACACGGGTATCGGCGTGCTGTTCGTGCTGGCCGCGCTGCTGGTGCTCGGTGACGGTTCGCTGGCCGACTTCTCCACCGCGCTGCTGATCGGGCTCGTCGCCGGCACGGTCTCGACGGTGCTGACCGCGGCGCCGGTGGCGATCGTGCTGGAGGACCGATGAGCACCGGCCACGCGTTGCTGGCGGTCGGTGGGGCGTTCCTCGCCGCGGGCGTGATCGCGCGCGCCGGCGTCCGGATCGGACTGCCGACGATCCCGCTGTTCATGGTGGCGGGCATCCTGTTCGGGCCGCACACCCCTGGTCTGTCCCTTGTGGACGATCCCGGCGAGCTGGCGGTCCTGTCCAGCCTCGGCTTGGTGTTCCTGCTGTTCTACCTCGGCCTCGAGTTCTCGGTGGACGACCTGGTGTCGGGCGGCCGGCGGCTCGCGGTGGCGGGCGCCGGGTACCTGGTGCTCAACATCGGCGGTGGGCTGGCGTTCGGCTTCGCGCTCGGGTGGGGCACGCGCGAGGCGTTGGTGATCGCCGGCGCGATCGGCATCTCGTCGTCGGCGATCGTGACGAAACTGCTGGTCGAGGCGCGGCGGTTGCGCAATCCCGAGTCACGGCTGGTGATGGGCATCATCGTGATCGAGGACGTGTTCCTGGCGCTGTACCTGGCCGTGCTGCAGCCCGTGCTCAGCGGCACGTCCGGGGTGTCCGCGCTGGTGGACTTCGGCAAGGCGTTCGCGTTCCTGCTGGTGCTGGCCGCGATCGCGCGCTGGGGCGGTCGGGTGGTGACCAGGCTGTTCGGTTCGGCGGACGACGAGCTGCTGGTGGTGTGCTTCGTCGGCGTGGCGGTGACGGGTGCGGCGGTCGCGCACGAGCTCGGGGTGTCCGACGCGATCGGCGCGTTCATGGTCGGCGCGGTGCTCGGCGGTTCCGGCGTCGCACCCCGCGTGCACAAGCTGGTGCTGCCGCTGCGGGACGCGTTCGGCGCGCTGTTCTTCTTCATCTTCGGCCTGAGCATCGATCCCGGCGCCGTGGGGACGGTGGCGCTGCCGATCCTGGCGGCCGTCGCGGTGACGATCGTGCTGAACCTGGGCGCCGGCCTGTTCGCCGCGAAGCTGCACTCGTTCGACCGGCAGCAGGCGGTGGACATCGGCCTGACCGTGTTGACGCGCGGGGAGTTCTCCCTGGTCCTGGCGGCGATGGCCGTGGCAGCCGGCCTGGACTCCCGCGTCGCACCGTTCGTCGCGGGCTACGTCCTCCTGCTGGCCGTAGTGGGTCCGCTGGCCGTGCTGCGCTCGGCCCGGCTGACCTGGCTGCTGCCGAAACGGCTGTTCGCCGAGCGTGTGCGGGAGGCGTGAGGATCGCTCGACAGGCCGCCGGGTCGCCGTCGTTCGGCCGGTCCGGTAGTGCCGCGATCGAGTGCTTGCGGGCGGCGCGGGCGGGAACGAGCATGATCGGCGAACCGACGACGCGGACGGGACCGCAGAGGGCCGGCGACCGGCCCGAGCGGGGGATGAGGGCACATGACTGGTCAGTTCGCCGCCTACCAGAACGAGATCTTCTGAGTGTGGTTCTGACCGACCAGTCCTCTCCGGACTTCGTGCGGCTCTGACCAGCACAGACTCTCTCGTTACTTCTCGGTGGTTCTGGTGACCGCCCGACGTTGTACGGCCTGGTGACGGCCTGGATGTTGATCACCACACGGGCGCTGCCCTTGATGCGAACGACGCGTCAGGGACAGCGCCCGTCGTGCATTCGGGGGCCTGGTGCTCATCGCCGGTGGCCTTCTCGATGGCAAGACGGCGCAGCCGTCGCGGCAGCCGATCGCCGCGCCCAGCCTGACCAAGCCACGTGACCGCGCGATCGTCCCAACCGGTGTCGCCCGCGAGCTGCTTGTGGTCGTGGCCGCCGTGCTTGGCGCGCCGCTACCCGGCCACGTGCACCGACTCCGCGCACGGCCGACGGGCGGAGCGGAGCGGGAGCCCGGCGTGCCGTGATGCGGAAAGTCGGTGCCAACGTGACCCGGACCTGATCGCGCGCCGCCACCGGCGGCGTGCCTTGATCCTATAGAGCCAAGTTCGGCAGTACTATCTGCTATTCCACCTGGTAGTGCCCACCGTCTGAGTTTCCGAGGATGCGATGTACGTACGGAGTTTGAAGATAAATCGGTTCCGGAATATGGAAGAGAGTCATCTCGGCCCTTTTTCGGCTCCGGATAGTTTTGCTGAAACTATTGTTTTAGCTGGTCCGAACGGCAGTGGGAAGTCCTCCTTTCTTGATCTTATAGCGCACGTATTGTCATCCATCCGTGGTCTGAGTTATCCGAGCTTTCGGCAGGGGTTTGACTTCAACGGAGAAATTGAACTTACCTTCACTCCTGGCGAACTTGCGGTTCTACGGAAAGAGACGAGCATATCGGTTCCCCCGGCGATGCTGTCGGACTACTTCGCTGATAATGATTCCCTTGTTATTGAATACGATCACGGGCCAAAGTCGCAAAGTTATCAGGTCGCTAAAGCGGCACATAATGCGCTCAAATCCTACTATGGTCGCCCATTCGGTATTTTCTTCCGCGCAGATCGTCACTATCCGAGTCAGCCGTTCAATCCGAATATGATTTTCTCATATCGGGAAACGCGCCAGGCGTTGTATGCGGAGCAGTTCGCATTCAACTTTTCGGATACGCAATTCAACGACCTTTTCAATCATATCGCACAGCTTGGCTATCATTATAATGCCGATTTGGGTTTGTATTACAAGCGTAAAGAACGGGGTGAGCTTGAGGTCAATGCGACTCCGCCAGTGAATCCGGTAAGTCAGTACAGTGATCTGCTGGGCCGTGTGCTGCCGGGATACTCGATATGGGACAGCGAAGAAGGTGTTCCAACTGACTTGCACATTGTTTTGCCGTCAGGGGAGGTGATTCCTTTCAGTAACCTTTCTTCTGGTGAAAAAGAAGTGTTCTTCATCCTCGCCTCGTTCCTCAGGTACGGTATCAGGGACTCGCTAGTAATCATCGACGAACCGGAACTCCATCTACATCCAGAATTGGCTCGGGTGTTGGTGCGAGAGTTGAAGAGAGTTGCTCCGGGCAGTCAGATATGGATGGCTACTCATAACGCGGAAATTATAGATGAAGCAGGGCGTGATCGCGTATACTACACGTCCCGTAATAATGTCGGCAATTCTGTTAAAATAGCTGCGGCGAGTGACGAGGAAGGTTGGTCTACGCAGCTTCGTACGCTATTCGGCGAAGCTGGCTACGTAGGCGTCGGTCGCACGCTCCTTTTCTCCGAAGGGCTTGCTGCGTCCGTTGACCGCCGCACTTTTACAACGCTCTTTCCCGATCTATCACATGCGCTCAAAATCGTGCCATCCGGTGGTGTCGATACTCACCTAAGGCTTAATTCTGCTGTGTTAAGCCTGCTCGAATCCAATGTCGGATGGCTTCGGTTCTATCTCGTACGCGATCGCGATTTCTTAACTGCGGAGATGGCTGCGCGATACCGGGAAAAGGGAAAGGGGAGGATACATGTGCTCGGCCGATGTCAAATAGAGAATTACCTACTCGACTTCGAGGCGATCGCAAAGGTTATGCGCGACATTTATGGACGTGAAGGTAACGCGCGTTTTTGGCGCAACAAACTACACGCGATTGCGTCTCGGATTTCGGGCGAAGTCACTGCCTCATTGGTAGCGTATCGATTTAATCTACTGGCCGCCCCGCAGGATTATTCGTTGCCTCGTCTTTTTGTCGGAAGATCGATTATGTCCGGCGAGGGTGCGGTCAACTCTTCGTTGCGAGACACACTCGTGGCCCATGCAGTGCAGAAGGCCGAAGAGGTAACCGGCAACCTGACTAGGCTTACCTCACGTACTGATGCGTACCCGCTTATCTCCCAGTGGATGGATGAGGTGGTTGACGCACTTAACGACCCTGGAGATGCTTGGATAGGCCTGTTTCCGGGCAAGGATCTTATTAAACATTTCGTCAAAGACGAGAATTTGGGTCCAGTAGTGGCCTTTGAGAACAATATGCTGCGTATGATTGCAAGCATGAATAGAGTGTCCGAAGAGTTGAAAAACCTCGTCGCCAAAGTGACCGCTGGCGAATTCTTGGAGGCTAATTAGCACTCCGTATATCTACGGTGCCACCTCGGTCACCAAGTGTAGCAATTTTTCTGATATCCCTCTGGTTGCGGCGACTATGTCGGGGGAGTGGGTCGAGTAATGATTCCTGTTCGTGTCGAGGACGGTCGCTCCGGCCTCGCTTGCTATAAGTGCTCCGGCTGCTATATCCAGGAAGCTATTAGAAAGGATTACCGTTCCGTCAAGCTTGCCTTCAGCGACCCACGCGAGATCCAAGGCAGCCGACCCGATCATCCTGACGCGCTCGACTTGTGCAGCGAGTTTGGTGGTAACGGCTATACGTCGGCGGTTCTTAGGAGCCGCGTTTGTTCCTGTGGCGTAGTCGCCGATCGACACCATAGCCTTGGATAGATCGTCTACTCTACTTGCAAAAATTTGTCGTTCATTCGCGAATGCGCCGTGTCCTATGGCGGCCCAGTATTGAACGCCAAGGACGGGGGAATCAATTGCTGCGACGATAGGCTCCCCTTGTTTGATCAGGCAGATTTGTACGGCGTACAACGGGATCTGGTGAACAAAATTCGACGTGCCGTCGATCGGATCAAGGGCCCAGAAAAGGTCTTCTTGTGCCGGGTTGATGCCGCCCTCTTCTTCGCCTGTGAACCCTATTTCGGGAGTGATGGCTTCAAGATGCTTCCGAATCTTTCGCTCAATAGATACATCTACGTCCGTGTAGGTGTCGCGATCGAACTTTTCGGTGACGACTTGAGGTCTGCGGTCGTATAGTAGTTCGCTGCCGATGCCTACGGTTTGACGTGCGATCCGGATAAGTTCATCGAATGGTCGGCTCACCAAGTCTCCTTTGCGCGGTCCCACATGGAGTCGAACACCTGAGAGAAAGTGGCGAACAAGCCTGGCACCGCGTTGTCCTTCTCGATCACGAGGGTAGGGGACTCGACGCCTCGGGCGTCGGGCAAGTAGGGCTGAACCACGCACTTCGCTTGGTCGGTGATGAGGATGTTGTAGCGGAGTGGTTCGTCGTAGACGCGGATGTGGAGCTGGCCACGTGCGTCCGGTGAGACCTTGGCTCCGACTCGGCGTAGGGCTTCGATGTTGAGGCGGGTGAGCATGGAGAGGTGGCCTTCGGGTAGGCCCTCTTCGTGTTCGCGGGCGGTGATGTTGTGGCCGTTGGGGTCGAGGAAGAGGGCCTTGATGGTGGTGCCGGTTTCGATGGAGTCGAGTAGGGCTTTGTCGGAGTACTGCTGACACAGGACGTTGAGGGACAGGCCCGCGATGTCGATGGTCTTCGCGCCCTCAAAGAGGTCGCGTGGGGTGACATTGTGGAGGAACTCGGTCCGGCTGGGGTAGACGGCGGTGACGTCGGCCAGGCGGGCCTGTTGGGGCATCTGGACCGGGCGCGGTACGGGGTGGGTGGAGGCCGCGGGGCGTTGGGGTGGGGTGATGAGGCTGTCGGTGTCGCCCTCGTGTGGTGACAGGAGTTGTTCGGCGGTCCAGCCGGGGAACATCTTCTCCAGGATGCGGCAGTGGTCGGCGTAAGGCAGGCCGAGTAGGTCGCCGGACAGCCAGCGGTAGAACTGGGCTTTGCTGGGGTAGCGGCCGATGAGGTCGGTGTCGAGTTGCTTGGCGACGCGGTCGTACTCCTTGCAGAAGGTGCGGTAGCCCTGCATGTGGCGTTGCCTGAGCAGGACTCTCAAGAGAGTGGACTCTGTGGCCATGTGGTCTCCCCCACGTGGTTCCTTCGGTCGAGGCTAGCACTCAGACGAGACCAAGACGAGACTTGTTGAGATCGACACGCGGCCTGGGCGCGGCAGGTGAGACCGCTGCGGAGCTGGGACGGGACCATTGGCCAACGAATCTGAATGGGCAGGCCGCGACACAGCGGCACCAGTCAGAGGAGTGAAGCCGATGGCGATCAGCAAGGGGTACCGGTTCCCCGTCTCGTTCGATGACGCGTTCCCTCAGGGCCTGGTGATGGTCGGGGAGGTCATGCCGGACACGGAGTACCAGACGCGTGACGAGAGGGCGGCCGGTCGGCCGGTGCGTCAGCGGGTGGACGAGGCGACCGGTAAGCGGCAGTGGAAGGTCACGGTCACCGATCCGCACGAGCCCAACGCCAAGCGCAAGAGCTTCGAGATCACGTTGCTGGCCGATGTGCAGCCGGTGCCGACCACGGTTGAGGTGTTGCCGGGGATGCGGCCGGTTGAGTTGGAGGGGCTGACGGCAGAGCCGCGCATCGCGGGCAACGGGGAGTTCAAGTACCAGTCGTTCCTGTTCCGGGCGACCGGGTTCCGGGCGGCGGGGAGGTCGGCGGGTTCGGCTCCGGCCGGGGGCAAATCGAACGGTGGCAGCGCCGAGGCCAAGGCCGCGTGAGCCGTGTCCGATCTTCAGCAACTGACGGTGCAGTGGCAGGCGGCGTACCGGGCCTACACGCAGGCGCACGAGGCGAACCGGTACGTCGCGGCCGATGATCCAGCGGCTGCGGCTCGGATCGCGCCGACCTATCGGCGGGTGGCGTGGTTGTGGCGGCAGCTCGCGGCGTTGGAGAGCACGCCGTGGTGGGCCAAGGCGTCGGCGCTGCACGCGGCCGAGACGTTCGACCACCAGGCAGACGTCAACGAGCGGGTTGCCGGTGGTGATCGGGCGGCCGGTGGTCATCGCGTGCACGCGCCGGTGGAGGGGGTGAGCGGTCGTGGCGAAGACCAAGCCTGATCGGTGGGCGGCGGCGTATGCGGTGACGTTGCTCAAGGACGCCCACGAGGCGTTGACGCATCTGATGCCCGCGCCGGGTGCCCCGGTGGATGCGTGGCGGGAGTTCTACCTGCGGTCGGCCGAGGTGTACGGGCGGGTCGCGGAGGTTGATCGGGGCCATCACCACGAGGCGCTGTATTGGGCCAAGCGCGAGCGTGCCAAGGCGGAGGGGATTGAGACGGATGAGCGTTGATCGGGATGTGCAGCGGGGCCGTGGCCAGGCCGGCGGCGGGTTGGCTCGTGTGGTGGGAGAGGGGTTGCCCTTGGCCGAGTTGTCCGATGCCGGGTACACGCCGTTCATGTTCGAGGCGGTGATGCGGCACATCGTCAGCTACCCGCACGAGGATTGGTCGGTGCGGGCGTTGGAGAAGGCGGCGAAGATGCCGTACTCCGCAGTGCGTGAGATCTGTCGTGACCTGGTCGAGCTGGGGCACCTGACGGTCGATGAGGAACCTTCGCGGGGTGCGGCGTCCACGCAGCGGCACCGGCTGTCACCCGAAGGACTCGCCTACTGGGGCGGGCCGGTCGTGGCGCACGACTGGTTGCACGACGCGGACATGTGGCGTCATCCCCGTCTGGCTCCAGTGATGGGGTCGCGACTGTCGGATGAGGAGCGGGCGCGTGGCGAGTTGGTGGGCTACTCGTTCCCGGTGCTGTACCGGGTGGCGGATGCGCTGGTGTTGGTGCCGTCACGGGCGTGGGCGATCGAGGACTTGGTGACGGCGGCGGGCGCGGCTGAGGAGATGGTGCGGCTGGCCTGCCTGGACTTGGTCGCGGCCGGTCACGCCACGGCGCACGAGTGGCGGGAGGACGGCGGGGAGGAGCGTGAGGAAACGCGGTTCAAGATCACCCTCGGCGGTCTCGCGGCCTGGTTGCGCTGGATGCCCGACCCGTTGGACTACTAGCTAGCCGGTGATGCGGGCGGGCATCGGATGCGGCGGTGTCCGCCCGCACTGTCGGGTGACAACTGAAGACGATCACTGACCTGTCGGTCGTGGTCGTCGGTGAACGGACCTCAAGTCTTGGCGGGCCTGGAGCAGTTCACCGACGACGCATCGACCGGTCATTCTCGTGCGCTTTTGTTGACACACAAGGGGTTCCGGTCATGTCAAGGCTATCGGTACGTGGGGGCAGTGCGTCAAGTCGGCGCGATGCCCCGTCTGTGTGGAAGCTGTCCAACGGTCGCCCCTGCGGGGCGTGCAAGCGGTTCGGCGTCTACGCGCCCAACCAGCTCGTCTGCTGCGGATGTCTGGGTTGGCTGCCGCTGATCTTCGCCCCTGTGGGGCGTGCGTGATGGGCGGCAAGTGGGTGGACCCGGCTCCGTTCGAGGGTGTGCGGCCTCGGGTGCCGTGGTGGGCGCTGGTGCCCGGTAAGGCGAAGTGGCTGGCTCTGCTGGTGGTCGCGGTGTGGCTGGGCCTGGTCGGCGTCGTGCGCCTGGTGCTCGTTGTCGTCCGGTATCCGGTGGTCACGTTGGTGCCGGTGTCGGCGGCCTGGTGCTGGTGGCGGTTCGGGCTCTCGCCGCTGGTGCTGGCGTTGTTGTCGCTGGTCGCTGCCCTGACCATCTGGGCCGGATTGGATCGTGGGTCGTTCCTGCGCCACGGCTGGTACCGGCTGCTGACCGAGTGGCGACGCGCCACCGTGTACGTGCCCCGGTGGCGGTCGGTGATGCGCCTTGCCGACCTGGCCAAGCGGGACCGGGGGCGTGAGTTCCGGCCGAAACTGCGGCGGGTCCGGTCGGACGGCTGGCGGGACCGGGTCCGGGTGCGGATGGTGCCTGCCCAGTCGCCGGAGGCATGGGAGCTGCGGCGGGACGGCCTGGCGCACTCGTTCGGCGCTCACTCGTGTCGGGTCCGGGTGCTGCGGCCTCGGGTGATCGAGCTGGACTTCGTCCACCGTGACCCGCTGCTGCGCCCCCTGACCGTGCCCGCGCTGACGGAGGCCGAGGTGGATCTCAAGCGGGTGGTGGTGGGCCGGACCGAGACGGGCAAGCCGTGGCGACTGCGGTTGCTCGGGTCTCAGGTGCTCGTGGTCGGCGTGCCGGGTGCGGGCAAGGGCTCGGTGCTCTGGTCGCTGGTCTGGCAGCTCGCTCCGGCCATCCGGACGGGGTTGGTGCGGCTCGTGGGGATCGACCCGAAGGGCGGGATGGAACTCGGTCAATGTCCCGACGCCTTCGATCGGGTCGTGTACGACAACGGACCGGAAGCCGTTGCGCTGCTTGAGAAAATCGCCGCAGAGGTCAAGGAGCGGGCGACGCGGTACCGGGGTGTGCGGCGGCTGTGGGCGCGCTCGACGGGGGAGCCGTTCACGGTCCTGGTGGTGGACGAGCTGGCGGACCTGATCGCCTACCAGCCGGACAAGCAGCTCCGCGAACGAGCCGTGCGGGCTATCCAGACGATCACCTCACAGGGCCGCGCACCCGGCTACGCCGTCGTGGGCCTCGTGCAGGACCCGCGTAAGGAGGTCGTCGGGTTCCGACACCTGTTCAGCACCCGCGTGGCGCTGCGCCTGGACGAACCGCAACAGGTGGACATGGTCCTCGGTGATGGCGTCCGGCAGCGCGGCGCGGCGGCCCATGAGATCAGCGAGTACACGCCCGGCGTCGCGTGGGTCAAGCACGACGGGCAGCGGGAACCGGAACGGGCTCGGGCCTTCCACGTCACCGACGCCGATCTTGTCGAGCTTGGCGTCTACCTGGCTAACGCGACTGTGCACGACTTCCCCAACCAACCGGGCGGCACCGAAGGGAGGACGGCGGCATGAGCGGCGAGACTCGCGCAGAGCGAATGCGTCAGCCCATCGCCCTGGACGTGGCCAAGGCTGCCGCCGAGAAGTACGGCGTCTGCGTCCGGCCCTTCACGATGGAACTGGAGGACCGGGCCACCTTCGAAGTCCGCTACGTGGCAGTGCCCTGCGGGTCGACGGTCGAGAGCGTCTGTGCGCCGTGCGCCAAGAAGGCCAAGGCGTTGCGGATGGTCCAGTGCCGTGAGGGCTGGCACATGGCCGAGGAACCCGACTTCACCCCGACCGCGCCGACTGAAGACCAGAAGGAGCTCCTGACGTTCCGGGCGGACCTGGTCAAGGCATACCGGGAAGCGGTCGAGACCGGTGAGGCGGGCGACGCTGACGAGCTGCGGGAGGAGATCCACAGCGTCGACGCCGAACTTCGGCAACTCGGTGTCCGGGGCCGCTTTCCCTCGCCCGACGCACCTGGCAAGCGGCCGGTGAAGCGGTCGACCAAGCGTCGGCAGGACGCGCCGAACCTGCCTCGGCGGCGCGTGGAGAAGCGCACGGTGGGCCGGGAGTACGCGGGAGGATTCCGGCCCTCGATGTTCGTCACGCTCACCCTCGACACCTACGGGCGGGTGTGGGACGACGGGACTCCGGTCGATCCGGACACCTACGACTACCGGCGGGCGGCTCGGGACGCGGTGCACTTTGCCTCCCTGGTCGACCGGTGGTGGCAGAACCTGCGGCGGGTCGTCGGCTGGGACGTGCAGTACTTCGCCACGGTCGAGCCACAGAAGCGAGCGGCGCCACACCTGCACGCGGCAATCCGCGGTTCGATCCCGCACGGGACCATCCGGCTCGTCACGGCGGCCACGTATCACCAGGTGTGGTGGCCCAACCACGACGAACGGGTCTACAGCGGTGACCACCTGCCGGTCTGGGACGCACGGGCCGAAGCGTTCGTTGACCCCGACACGCGTGAGCCGCTGACGGCCTGGGCGGATGCGGTCGAGGCCATTGACGAACCGGCGCACGTGGTGACCTTCGGGCGTCAGGTGCACTCCAAGGGCATCCTCGGCGGCTCGGAAGAGGCCGGACGACACATCGGCTACCTGACCAAGTACCTCACCAAGTCCATCGGTGAAGTGGTCGAGCAGACCACCGACCGGCAGCGCAGGCACGCCGACCGACTGGCGGACGAGCTGGCCGTGACGCCCTGCTCCGACCGCTGCCCGGTCTGGTTGCTCTACGGCGTTCAGCCACGCGGGGCCGGTTCGCGCACGACACCGGGGCACTGCAAGGGACGGGCGCACCGCCGAACCACCCTCGGCCTGCCCGGTCGACGCGTGCTCGTCTCGCGCAAATGGTCCGGCAAGACGCTCGCCGACCACCGGGCGGACCGGAAGCGGTTCGTCATCGAGGCCCTGAAGGCGGTCGGGATCGAGAAGCCGGAACCCGACATGTCACAGCTCGTCTGGCACAAGGTCCGGCCCGGCGACCCCAACGTGCCACCACGGGCGCACCAACTCATGCACGCCATCGCAGAACGGACGCGGTGGAAGGCGGAGTACGACCGAGCAATGCTCGCGGCCGGTGAACCTCCGGATCTTTCGGCAACTTCGCTAGCAGCTTGACAACCGTGGGGGGAAGTCATGACTGAAATCGAACCGCTCTGGGGTGTGGACGAAGTATCGGCATTCCTCGGCGTTCCGGTCAAAACCCTTTACCAGTGGAAGTGGCAGCGCATCGGGCCGCCCGTGAAGAAGGTGGGGAAGTACCTCCGGTACGTCCCGGCCAAGGTTCGGGCGTGGGCTGACCAAGCGGACGAGAACGCCGCCTGATCTTTCGGCAATTCGATCGACAGGAGAAGACTGTCATGGGGCACATCCAAGACCGCTGGTGGCGGCCGAAGTCGGACGAGTCCGGCAAGCCTGTACTCGACGGCAAGGGTAAGCCGGTACGGGAGAAGACGGAACTCCACGGTGTCGGGATGCGGTACAAGGTCCGCTACATCGACCCGTCCGGGCAGGAACGCAGCAAGAGCTTCCCGGACAGGCAGCGGAGTGCTGCTGATGCTTTCCTGCTCGAAGTCGAGAACCAGAAGCGCACCGGTACGTACCTCGACCCGGAAGCGGGCAAGGTGTCGTTTCAGGTGTACGCGGATTCGTGGCTGAAAGATCAAGCTTTCGACGGCAGTACGCGCAACGCGGTCGAGCGGCGGTTGAAGAAGTTGGTCTATCCGTATCTGGGCGGCAAGGAGATCGGCTCGATTTTGCCGACTCACATCCGTAGTTGGCTGCGTGCGTTGCAGCAGAAGAAGTTGGCCGGTGGAACGCGGGCTGTCGTGTTCGTGCATGTCTCGGCAATCTTCAACGCCGCTATTGACGACAAGATGATCGCCGAGAACCCGTGCAAGGCCAAGAGCGTCACCCGACCACAGCCGGACAAGCGGAAGATCGTCCCGTGGTCGGCGGGCAAGCTGGCGGCCGTCCGGCTCGCGTTGACAGCCAAGTACAAGATCATCGTTCCGCTGGCGGCCGGTTGCGGGCTGCGTCAGGGCGAAGTCTTCGGGCTCTCGATGGACGACGTCGACCGTGACGAGAAGGTGTTGCACGTTGTTCGGCAAGTGCGCGTCGTGGACAACGTGCAGGTGTTCGCGCCTCCGAAGGGTGGCAAGGAGCGGGACGTGCCGCTGCCGGACAGCGTCCTGCGGGACCTTGACGCCTACGTGGAGGAGTTCCCGCCGGTCGACGTCACCTTGCCGTGGAAGGAACCGGACGGGGAGCCGGAGACGGTCTCGCTGATCTTGGTCAACAAGGACGGCAACCCGATCCGGCGGGATGGGTTCAACCAGTACGTGTGGACGCCTGCGCTCGAACGGGCGAAGGTCACGCGGGTGCCGCAACAGGACGGGATGCACGCGCTGCGGCACTTCTACGCCTCGGTGCTCCTGGACGCGGGGGAGTCGATCAGGGCGCTCGCAGAGTGGTTGGGCCACTCCGACCCGGCCTTCACGATGCGCGTCTACACGCACCTGCTGCCGTCCAGCAGTGATCGCACCCGAAAGGCGGTCGATCGTGTGCTTGCGGGCGGCGCGGACGAGGCAGAGCATGATCGGCAGACCGACGACGCGGACGGTTCCGCAGACGGCCTGTAGACGGCCTGAGCGGGGGATGGGGTGCAAAGTGGCTGGTCAGTTCGCCGCCTACCAGAACGAGATCTACCTGCAAGGGCTGGCGGGGAACGTGCCGCCGTTCACCACGGACCCCGAAGCGCTGGAGGCGTCCGCCCGGGAACGGCTCGGGCCGGGGCCGTTCTGGTACGTGGCGGGTGCGGCCGGTGGAGGTCACACGGCCCGGGCGAACCGGGAGGCGTTCGACGACTGGCGGATCGTGCCGCGGATGCTCACCAACGCCACCGAGCGGCACCTCGGGACGTCCTTGCTGGGCACCGACCTGCCCGCGCCGGTGCTGCTCGCGCCGGTCGGCGTGCAGTCGATCCTGCACCCGGACGGCGAGCTGGCGACCGCGCGTGCGGCGGCGGAGCTGGGTGTGCCGTTCGTGCTGTCCACCGCTGCCTCGCACACGATCGAGGAGGTCGCCGAGGCGGCCGGTGACGCGGCACGGTGGTTCCAGCTCTACTGGCCGAACGACCCGGACGTGGCCGCGAGCATCCTCGACCGCGCGCGCAACGCCGGGTACCGGGTCCTGGTCGTCACCCTCGACACGTGGACGCTCGCGTGGCGCCCGCACGACCTCGACCGGTCCTACCTGCCGTTCCTGCGCGGTGTCGGCACGGCGATCCCGTTCTCCGACCCGGCGTTCCGGGCGGGCCTCGCCGCGTCACCCGAAGAGGACCTGCCGATGGCGATCCTGCGGTGGGTGCAGCTGTTCACCGGCACCGACAAGTCGTGGGACCAGCTGTCGTTCCTGCGCGAGCACTGGGACGGGCCGATCGTGCTCAAGGGCATCCAGCACCCCGACGACGCGCGCAAGGCCGTGGACGCGGGCATGGACGGCATCGTGGTGTCCAACCACGGCGGACGGCAGGTGGACGGCGCGGTCGGGTCGCTCGAGGTGCTGCCGGAGATCGCGGACGCCGTCGGCGAGCAGGTCGAGGTGCTGTTCGACTCCGGCATCCGCAGCGGCGCGGACGTCGTGAAGGCGTTGGCGTTGGGTGCGAAGGCGGTGCTTGTCGGCCGTCCGTTCGCCTACGGCCTGGCGCACGGCGGTCAGGTCGGGGTGCGGCACGTGCTGCGCAGCCTGCTCGCCGACTTCGACCTGACCCTCGGCCTGTCCGGGCACCGCAGCCCGGCCGAGCTCAACCGCGAGGCGCTGCGTCGGCGCTGAGCTGCCGCACCCGGTTCTGCAAGGTGGTGAAGTCGGCCGGCTGCACGGTGATCCACGGCGTGCCGTCGCCGCCGGTCGTCTTCGCCGACAGGTAGCGGCCGGTGATCGTGTCGAAGTACGTCAACGGCGCCGCGCACCGCTGCTTGCGCCCGAACCGGTCACGGCGTGCGGCGTACAGCTGGCCGCCGCCGGTGCGCTGCTCGGCGAGGAGCTTGCGGATCTGCTGCACCTCGGTCACGTGCGCCCCGGTCGGTCGGCTGGCCTGCAGGAACGACCCGCCGTCCTCGTCCGGTCGCGGTTGGCGCGGCTTGTCGTTCAACGCGTCGGCGGGCAGCGAGAGCACGCCACCGCGTCCCGGCTTGGCCTCCGGCAGCGCGGACACCAGGGACTGCACCACGTCCTCCGGCCGCACGGGCTCCAGCACGAAGTGCTTGTCCGCCCGCAGCACCACGCGCAGCGCCTCGTCGCCCGACTGCGCCACCAGCGCGGTGCGGGTCTCGTCGTCGCCCTGGTTGAAGAACGCGTAGTACTCGACGCTCGCGTCCGCGATCAGGCGCAGCGACCGGCCGAGGTCGGCGTGCACCTGCCGACCGCGGGCCAGGCCGAGCCGTTCCAGCTCGGCCCACCCGCGGCGGGCGAGGTCGGCCAAGCCCGTGACGTCACCCTCGGCGAGCCGGTCCTCGTCGAAGTCGACCTGGGTCAGCAGCGCGTTGTGCAGCGTCGGCAGACCTTCGGCCTGCCAGGCGTTGTAGAGCGCGACGACCGGGATGGCCACCCTGGTGCGCAGCACGTTCCCCCCTGTTCCAGCTACTGCTACTCACCGATGACCGGTGGGGCGACCATCGTGCCGTCGCCGAAGATGTCCTCGGTCTCCTGGAGGTACGACGCGGCCTTGTGCTCTTTGTCCTCGTCACCCTGACCACCGGCCGCACCGGCGCCCATCCCGCCCATGGCGCCTGCGCCGGGACCACCGCGACCACCCGCGGCCCCACCGGGCCCGAACCCGCCCGCACCGCCGCCGGGTCCGAAGCCACCGCGACCTTCACCGTGCCCCATGACGCCGGCCGCACCGCCGGGCCCGAACCCGCCGCCCATGCCGCCGGGTCCGCCCATGCCGGGGATCCGGCCGGCACCCATGCCGCCGCCACCCCCACCGCCACCACCGCCGCCGCCCCCGCGGCCACCACCGGGCAGCCCGGGGTTGCCGGGCGGCGTTCCCGGCACGCGGTTGCGCGGGTTGTTGGGGTTGTTCGGGTGGTTGGGGTTGCGCGGGTCGTTCGGGTTGCGCGGGTCGTACGGCAACCTCGGGTCATACGGCAACCGCGGGTCGGACGGGAATCGCGAGTCCGGCGGCAGCGGCGGCGGCCGGTACCCGATGTCGGGCTTGGGCTGGTTGGGGTCGGTCTGCACCCACGACGGCTTGGTCGTGTTGTCGCCCGTGCCGATCGGCGGGATCGTCGGCTCGGTCCACGACGGCTTCGTCGTGCCCGTATTGGTGGTGCTGCTGGTGCTGGTCGTGCTGGTCGTGCTGGTCGTGTTGTTGTTGGTGTTGTTCGTGTTGTTGTTGAACTCTTCCTTGACCGGCGAGATGCGCTTTTCCTCTTTCTCGACGCTCCCGTTCATCTCGCCGGGGTCGGGGAAGTAGGGCATCGAGTTGCTGGCCGAGGTCGTGGAGCTGCCGTAGCGCTCCAGCACCTGGACGTTGTGCGTGTTGACCTGCTGGCTCTGCTCGACCGCGTTGTCGTAGTCGGTGTCCCACGGGACCACGCTGTTGTACCAAGGCTTGTCCGGTACCGGGACAGGCTCCTGCACGTTGTCCTTGGCCTCGCGGAACGCACGGCTGATCTCGCCCGTGTTGTCGCCCGCGGTCGTGGCGAGCCCGCTGGTCAAGTCCGACCAACTGGCCAGTGGCGTGGTGTTGGCACGGGCCGAGTCGCCCGCGGCTCCCTCCCACACCGCGCCGGACGCTTGGACCGCCTGGTTGATCAGCTCGCTGATCTGGGCGTGGCCGTCGGAGATTCCCACCCACGCGTCGCGGCTGGTGTCCGTGGTCTGGTCGGGCCCTTTGCCCTCTTGGAACCAGCGGTAGATCTGCTCCGGGGCGACACACATGTTGAGCAGACCCATGCCGTCGCGGTCGATATCACCGGCCATGTCCTACCCCTTCAGGTTCTCGACCACGGTTTCCGCGATCTCGCTCGACACGGAGCACGGGTCGGTGTACTCGGGCAGCTTCTTGTCATTCACCCGAACCTGCACCGAGAAGCCGTTGCCCTCGGCCACACCTACAGCGGTCGCGCACGCGCCATGAGCTGCATCTGTCAGATCGCTGTTGACCGCCGGGTACCCGGCGACCTCGGTCGGCCTGAACACCGGGAGGTCCTCACGGTTGGCGTAGACGCCGTCCAAGCCGCGGGCTTTGTCCAGCAGGGCGACGACGAAACTCGTGCCGAACGCGCGGTCATCCGGGTGCCATTGACAGGCCAGGCCGGTCGGTTCTTGGCGTTGAGAGCCGGCTTTCGTCACTCCGCGGGCGGAGAGCTGATCGTCCTTCAGCATCGCGCAAGGACCGTCGAACTTGGTGAGGTCCAGTTCCGGGCCGCTGATGGCCGGAACCTCACCCACCGCTGACGACGTCGTGGTGGTCTTTGCTGCGGCGGTGCTCGTGCTGCCTGCCGGCGACGGGGTGCCGCCGTCCTTGGTCGTGCAACCCGACGCGACTACGAGGGCCGTTGCGGACAAGACCACTAGCGCTGCTCGCCTCACGACTGATTCCCTTCGCCCGTGAAGGCGTCGGCGGTTGCCTGGTCCTGGTTCTTGTAGGAGTCCAGGGAGGCTTGGATGCTCTGGATCGTACTGTTGAGGGCGTCGATCGCCTTTGAGCTGGCCCACGCGTAGCCGCCGGGGTCGCCCCCAGCGGTCTGTTCGATCACCGCGGCCGCCGACTCGCTGTACGGATCCTTACCAGGCGGCCCCACGAGCACCAGGAAATAGGTTCGGTCGTACAGCTCTTGGAGTCGGTCGCGCGCATCCGCCAAGCCGTCGATCAGCTTCTGCGCCTGCGCCAAGTCGACGGTGAAGGCGGTCTGGCTCGCCGTCAGCCCCGAACCCGCCGGTCCCGCGGACACGGTGTCCGCTACGAACCCGATCCTCTTGACGGCCCCGCCACCCCCGGCGTCCAACATCGCCTTGCTCCCCTCACGCTGAACTGCCCCGGAGGGATGATGGCACAGGGGCTCGGCTCCACTGGGGTCTATCGGATCGGTTACTCCTGCCGGGGGATGGACGTCCGATCTGTTCAAGACGGCGCGACCTCGGCAGGCATACCGTCAGTGGCATGATCGAAGCTGCACGTTCCTTCATCTGGCTCAACGCACGCGTCCTCGAGCAACGGCGGTTCTCGCACCTCTTCGACGACGGGCCCGGGGAGGCCGTCGTGGCCGCGGTGCTGGCGTATCGCAACGACGACGGCGGGTTCGGGCACGCGTTGGAGCCCGACGGGCGCGGTCCGGAGAGCCAGCCGCTGCACACCTATACCGCGTTGTCGCTGCTGGAAGAGGTGGGTGACACCGAGCACGCCGGGCGCGCGTGCGACTTCCTGACCACGATCACCAACGCGGACGGTGGGGTGCCGAACTGCCTCGACAGCGGGCACGACGGCCTGCGGGCGCCGTGGTGGCAGCCCTCCGGCGATAGCGACCTGCTGGTCACGGCCCTGCTGGCGGGCATCCTGCACAAGGCGGGCGCCGAGCACGCCTGGCTGGACGGCGCCACGGAGTTCTGCCGGCAGCGCCTGGCGACGCTCACCAAGACCCACCCGTACGAGGCCGCCGCCTGCGTCCGCTTCCTCGACCACGCGCCCGACCGGCCGTGGGCGGAACGGGAGGCGCAGCGGCTCGGGCAGCTCGTGCGCGAGCAGGGGCTGGTGGACGTCGGCGAGGGCAAGGCGCACGAGGGCTACGCGGAAGGCGAGACGCACAAGCCGCACGACTACGCGCCGACGCCCGACAGCCTGGCCCGGCAGTGGTTCAGCGACGACGAGGTGGACGCCGACCTCGACGCCCTGGCGGCACGGCAGCAGGACGACGGCGGCTGGACGTTCCCCTGGGCCGCCTGGACACCCGTCACGACCTACGAGTGGCGCCCCATCGTGACCATCACGGCACTGCTGGCGTTGCGCGCCTACGACCGGATCAGCTGACCCAGCGGCACGCCCGCCAGGTCGCGCACCTCGCGCGACAGGTGCGCCTGGTCGGCGTACCCGGTGCGGTGGGCGACGTCGGCGAACGGCACGCCCCGCCACGCCAGCTTCACCGCCCGGTCGAACCGCAGCACGCGGTGCAGCACCTTGGGCCCGTAGCCGAACGCGGCCAGGCTGCGCCGGTGCAGCTGCCGGGTGCTGAGCCCCAGCGACCAGGCCAGGTCGCCGACGCTCCCCGAGGACGACGCGATGACGCTCACCACGGGATCCGGCGGCGTCTCCCGCAACCGGACCAGGGCGGCCGACGCCAGCACCTCGCACGGGTCCTCGGCCGCACCGAGGGCGTCCTCCAGCCGGGCCGACGCACCCCACAGCTCCGCCAGCGGAACGCGCTGGTCACGAAGCTCCACCGCGGGCACGCCGAACGCCGAGGGCCCCACGCCCGGACCGAACCGGACGCCGAACAACGTGCCCGGCCTCGCCCGCGTGACGTGCCCGACCGTGTCCGGCCCGGCCACGAACACCTCGCCCGTGCCCGCCGAGTACATGAGGTCGGTGCACCCGTCCGGCACGACCAGGCCGGGCGCGCCCGACGTCGTGGTCCGGCGCCACGCGCAGGCCAGACCGGGGAACGGGCGTTCCGCGTACACGTGAGGAGATGGTAGTGGCGGGCCGCGCCGGAGGAGGAACGCGCGGCCCGCCACGAGCGCTCACGTGCCGAAGCGGATCCAGTTCACGCTCACGTACGGCGCGGGCTGACCGCTGGTGAACGTGATGTAGACGTCGTGCGTGCCGGTGACGCCCGAGATGTTCGCGGGCACCGTCCGCCAGCTCTGCCAACCGCCGGTGTCGGCGATGGCGAAACTGCCGACGGGCGCCGCCGTCGGGCTGTCCAGCCGCACCTCGACCAGGCCGCTCACCCCGCCGGACGCGCCGGACGCGACCCTGGCGACGAACTGCGTCGCGGTGCGCGAGCCGAACCTGACGCCGGAGAACCGCAGCGAGTTGCCGTTGGCCAACTGCGCCACCGCCTGCCCGCCGTCACCCGACACGATCGAGCCACCGGACCGCGACGTGGCCTGCTCGGCCTGGATGTCGCTGAACGCGTCCCACCCGCTGCCACCGGGCGGGTTGGTGGTCGTCGTGGTCGTCGGCTGCGTGCCGCCACCCGTCGACCACACCGCCACGTAGTCGACCACCATCGAGTGGCCGGACTGGGTCGCCGAGGTCGGCGTGCCGAAGCCCGCCACGCCGTTGGGGAACGCGCCGCCCATGGCCAGGTTCAGCAGCAGGAAGTAGCCCGCGTGGCTGGTCATGTTGTTCCACGTGGTCGCGTCCAGCTGGTTCTGCGTGACGCTGTGGAACTGCTGCCCGTCCACGTACCAGCGCAGCGCCTTGGGCGAGGAGCTGTCGTCCCACTCGAACCGGTAGGTGTGGAACGCCGACTGGCACGTCGAGCCGGGGCACGCGCGGCTCGCGCCGAGGCCGTTGGTCTCGTTGCACGGCCCGCCGGGGTTCACGCCGCAGTGCAGCACGCCCCACACGGAGTTGATGCCGTTGACGTTCTCCATGATGTCGAACTCGCCGATGGCGGGCCAGTTCCAGTAGTTGCCCCGGTACGGCGAGCCGAGCGCCCAGAACGCGGGCCAGTAGCCGAGCGCGGCCTGGCCGGTGACGTTGGGCATCTGGATGCGGCCCTCGATGGCGAGCTTGCCGCCCGCCGGCGGCTTGAAGTTCGACCGCTGGGTCTCGATGCGGGCGGACGTCCAGTTGCCCGAGCCGTCGCGCAGGGCGGTGATGCGCAGGTTGCCCGAGCCGTCCAGCTTGATGTTGTTCGTGCTGTTGGTGTAGTTCTGGATCTCGCCGGTGCCCCAGTTGCCCGGACCGCCCGGGTAGCCGTGGCCGAGGTCGAAGATCCAGTTCGAGGACGACGGCAGGGTGTTCGCGGCGCCGTTGAAGTCATCGCTCCACTGCAACGTCCAGCCCGGCGGGGTGGACGGCACCGAGGCGTCGGCCGACATCGTGGCGACGACCGCCAGCGGCACGGTGGTGATCAGGGCGGCAGCGGTCGCGAGGACGCGCCGTCGTCTGCTCCGGCTGAACTCCATGAGCGGTGACCTCCTTGTCACTGTTCCCCAGCGTTCGGCACGACAACGAATTGCCTTCCGACTCATGAGAGCGCTCTCATGATGATCGATCAAGGGGCCGAACGGCGCAAAAGCCCTATTTCGCGTCGGCGTAGGAGTCGACCGGCACGGCTTTGAGCGGGAAGCGGACCGGTGTCGCGCCGAACACCAGCCGTGACGCCTCCTCGCCCGACGCCGTCACCTCCGCGCACACCACCTCGGCCTGCTCTCGCGGGCAGTGCACCAGCACCTCGTCGTGCTGGAAGAACACCAGGTGCGCGCCCGGCGCCGACCGGTGCAGCCGCCGCCGCAGCACGCCGAGCAGCGCCGCCGTCCAGTCCGCCGCGCTGGCCTGCACCACGAAGTTGCGGGTGAACCGGCCCCAGTCCCGCGCGGCCCGCCGCGACTGCCGCACCGCGTCCTCGCCGTCGTCGGCGTTGCCGGTCGTCTCGTGCCACGCGGCCGACGGCGGCGGGCTGGTGCGGCCCAGCCGGGAGCGGACCATCCGACCCTGCTCGCCCGCCAGCGCGGCGGCCTCCACGTACCCGACGGCTTCGGGGAAGCGGCGGCGCAGCACCGCCATCGCGGGACCGGCCCCACCGCCGGTGCCGCCGTACATCGCGGACAGCATGGCGAGCTTGGCCTTGCCCCGGTCGCCGTCGAACGCCTCCGCGGCCAACGTCGTGTAGAGGTCGTCGTCCGTGGAGACCTCGGTGAACTTGTGGTCGTTCGACAACGCCGCCAGCACGCGCGGCTCCAGCTGCGCCGCGTCCGCCGCCACCAGCTTCCACCCCGGATCGGCCCGCACCGCCGTGCGCAGCGTGCGCGGGATCTGCAACGCCGCCCCGCCCCTGGTCGCCCACCGCCCGGACACCACGCCGCCGACCACGTAGTCCGGCCGGAACCGCCCGTCCGCCACCCAGGCGTCCAGCCACGACCAGCCGTGCGCCACCCACAGCCGGGCCAGCTCCTTGTACTCCAGCAGCGGCTCGACGGCCGGGTGGTCGACGCCCTTGAGCACCCACGCGCGGGCCGACGGCACGTCGATGCCCTCCCGGGCGAACGCGCGCACGATGCCCGGCGGGTGGTCGGGGTTGACCTGCTTGCCGCCGAACGCCGCCGTGATCCGGTCGACCAGCTCGGCGAGCCTGGCCGGGCGCACGCCGTTGGCCGGCCGCGGTCCCAGCGTGTCCACCAGGAGCTTCTCGTGCACGTCGACCCGCCACGGCAGGCCGAAGTGCGTCATCTCGGCGGCGGCCAGCGCGCTGGCCGACTCGGCCGCGAACAGCAGCCGCAACCCGTCGGCGTGGGCGAGCGCGGCGACCAGCCGCTGCTGCTCGACGTGCACCGCGATCACCGCGTCGAGCGGGTCGACGTCGCCGGGCAGCCGCCGCTGCTCGGGCTCGAACAGGGTCGGCTGGGCGTCGCGCTTGCGGGGCCCGTGGTCCTCCGGCACCGGCAGCCCGCGCAGCCGGGCGACCGCCGCACCCAGGCCGCGCGGCTCGCCGTGCCTGCCCTGGTAGGCCAGCAGCAGGTACTCGACGTGCGCCAGGTCCTGGCACCGCTCGACCCGCACCCCTCGTGCCAGCAGGTCGGGGTAGACCTCCGCCGTCTCGGCCCACAGCCACCGGGGTCTGTGCCGGTCCTCCAGCTCGGACACCGCCGCCGCCAGGTCCGCCGTCGCCACCGCCGGTCCTTCGGGCACCCCGGTATCGGCGAGCACGCGGAACCGCCCCGCGTTCTCGCCGTCCGACACCAGAGCTACGAGCACGCGTCGATTGTGGACGACACCACCGGCAGTGTTGGATTGCCGCTGCTCCGCAGACGGCTGGCGAGGTCGCCGGGAAGTCGGTCGTTCGCGCCCTGATTCGCCGACGATCGAAATGCGTGATCGCCGGCGAATGAGGACACGAACGACCGACGCGACCTCGCGGGGAGGGGGCGGACCGGACCGGTCGCCTGATCGTGGCGCGAGGCGGGGAGCAGGATGTGCCGGTGGACCGCACCCTGTCGCCCGGTGAGCTGCTGGATCCGCGGCACGAGGTGGTGCCGTTCCACGGGCGCGTGGACGAGTTGGCCGAACTGGCGCGCTGGCGCGACGGCGACGACGCGTGCTCCGCCCTGCTCCTGCACGGTCCGGCGGGCGTCGGCAAGACCCGGTTGGCGCGGCACTTCGCGGCGGGCTCGGACGTCCTGGTCGTGGACGACGCCGACCTCGTGGACCACCTCGACTTCCGCCACCCCCGCGTGCTGCTGGTCGCCCGGACCACGGGCTGGTGGTGGTCGGCCCACCGGCAACGTGCCGCCGACCGGGGCTACCGCACCGCGGACCTCGCCGTCACCGCCAACCCGGACGAGCACGAGACGTCCTACGCCACCGCGTGCGCCCACTTCGCCTACGCCCTGGGCCTCCCGATCCCGACCACGCCACCGCCGGACGCGCCGACGCTGCACGACCTGCACCTGGCCGCCCTCACCGCCGTGCACGGCTCACCCGTCGAGCCGCCACCGACCCGCGGCCGGCTCGCGGAGGACGCGCTGGCCGCCACGCTGCTGGACGACCGGATCACCCCCGACCGCACGCCGGAGGCCCTGGAGCTCCTGCTCCGCGCCGCCGCACGCCTGCCGCACGCGCGCCGCCGCGCCGAGGAGCTGTTCACCGCGCACCCGGACCTCGCGGACACCGCCACCGGCGCGACCCTGAGGATCCTCGCCGAGTGGCCCGCACCGGCCAGGGCGATCGCCCGCCGCGTCTTCGACGCCCCGCGCTTCCACGGCGACCCGCTGCCCGCCATCCTCACCCGGACCCTCGCGCGGGACGCCGCGGACGAGCTGGAACGGGCCGAGCTGCACGGCCTGCTGGCCGCCCGCGCCGCCCTGGCGTCGCTGCACGAGGAAGCGCTGGCGGCGGCACGCGAAGAGGTCGCCCTCTACCGCGGACTGGCCGAGGAGGACCCGGCCGAGCACCGCCCCGCGCTCGCGGACGCCTTGGGGGACCTGGGCTTGCGGTGCGTGGCGGCAGGGCGGCCCGAGGACGCCTTGGCGGCGTGCCGGGAAGCCGTGGAGCTGTGCCGGGTCGTCGCCGCCCAAGACCCCGACTGCACGCCGCAGCTCGCCGGCGCGCTCGACCGGCTGAGCAGGCGCTGCGCCGCGCTCGGTCGCCGTGACGAGGCGCTGGCCGCGATCGACGAGGCCGCCGACCTCTACCGCGACCTCGCGCAGGCCCACCCGAGGTTGTTCCGGGTGGACCTGGCGAAGGTCACCGACCAGCGGCTCGGGCTAGCCCGTGGTGACCAGTGAGCGGAGGAAGAACGCCACGTTCGCCGGGCGCTCCGCCAGCCGCCGCATGAAGTAGCCGTACCACTGGTCGCCGTACGGCACGTAGACGCGCATGCGGTTGCCCGCGCCGGCGATGCGGCGCTGCTCGTCCGGCCGGATGCCGTACAGCATCTGGTACTCGTAGGTCTGCGGCGACCGGTCCCCGGCCAGCTCGCCCGCGATCGCGATCAGCCGCGGGTCGTGCGAGGCGACCATCGGGTAGCCCTCGCCCGCCATCAGCACCTTCAGGCACCGCACGTACGACCGGTCGACGTCGGTCTTGTCCTGGAACGCCACCGAGGCGGGCTCCCGGTACGCGCCCTTGCACAGCCGCACGCGCGACCCGGCGTGCGCCAGGTCCCGGCAGTCCTGCTCGGTCCGCTTCAGGTACGCCTGGAGCACCGCGCCGACCCACGGGAAGTCCACCCGCAGCTCGCGCAGGATGCCCAGGGTCGAGTCGGTGGTGGTGTGGTCCTCCATGTCGAGGGTGACCGTGGTGCCGACCGCGCCCGCCGCCGAGCAGATGCGGCGGGCGTTCTCCAGCGCGATCTTCTCGCCGTCCACGGGCAGGAACTGGCCCACCGCGGACAGCTTCACCGACACCTCGGCCCGCTCGGTGTGCCCGGCGAGCTCCAGCCTGCGCAGCAGGTCCAGGTACGCCTCGACGGTGGCCGAGGCCTGCGCCGCGTCCCGGGTGTCCTCGCCGAGGTGGTCCAGCGTGACGTACCGGCCGTCGGCCAGCACCTCGCCGGTGGTGGCGACGGCCGCGGCCACGTCGTCGCCGGAGATGAAGCGCTTGACGACCGGCCGGGTCAGCGGCGTGCGTTCGACGAGCTCGCGGACGGCCCCGGAGCGCGAGGCGGCGAGCAGCGCGGTGCGGAGCATGATCACCCCTGGTGCGGGTAGCGGTAGGAGGTCGGAGCCGCGAACGTCTCCTTGATCGAACGCGGGCTCACCCAGCGCAGCAGGTTGTGCACCGAGCCCGCCTTGTCGTTCGTGCCCGACGCCCGACCGCCGCCGAACGGCTGCTGGCCCACGACCGCGCCGGTCGGCTTGTCGTTGACGTAGAAGTTGCCCGCGGCGAACCGCAGCTCCTGCTGCGCGTGCACGATCGCGGCGCGGTCCTGCGCGATGATCGCGCCGGTCAGCGCGTACGGCGCGGCGCTCTCCATCTGCCGGAGCACGGTGTCGTAGTCGGAGTCCTCGAACACGTGCACGGCCAGCACCGGCCCGAAGTACTCGGTGGTGAAGACCTCGTGCTCCGGGTTGCTGCCCACCAGCACGGTCGGCCGCACGAAGAAGCCCTCGGAGTCGTCCGCCGTGCCGCCGGCGACGACCTCCAGCTGGTCGTCCGCGTGCGCGGCCTTCAGCACGCCCGACAGCTTGTCGAACGAGCGCCGGTCGATGACCGCGCCCATGAAGTTCGACAGGTCCGTGACGTCGCCCATGGTCAGCGACTCGACGTCGGCCAGGAAGTCGTCCTTCACCCGGTTCCACACCGAGCGCGGGACGTACGCGCGGGACGCGGCCGAGCACTTCTGGCCCTGGTACTCGAACGCGCCGCGGACCAGCGCCGTGCGCAGCACGTCCACGTCGGCCGACGGGTGCGCCAGCACGAAGTCCTTGCCGCCGGTCTCGCCGACGATCCGCGGGTACGACCGGTAGCCGGCGATGTTCGCGCCCACCTGGCCCCACAGGTGCTGGAACGTGCGGGTGGACCCGGTGAAGTGGATGCCCGCGAGGTCCGGGTCGGCCAACGCCACCTCGGACACGGCCAGGCCGTCACCGGGCAGCAGGTTGATCACGCCCGGCGGCAGGCCCGCCTCTTCGAGCAGCCGCATGGTCAGGTGCGCGGCGAAGCTCTGCGTCGGCGACGGCTTCCACAGCACCACGTTGCCCATCAGGGCGGGTGCGGTGGGCAGGTTGCCCGCGATGGCGGTGAAGTTGAACGGCGTGATCGCGTAGACGAAGCCCTCCAGCGGGCGGTGGTCCGTGCGGTTCCACACGCCGGGGGACGACTGCGGCTGCTCGGCGAGCAGCCGACGGCCGAAGGAGACGTTGAAGCGCCAGAAGTCGATCAGCTCGCACGCGGCGTCGATCTCGGCCTGGATCGCGGTCTTCGACTGGCCGAGCATGGTGGCCGCGTTGAGCGTGGCCCGCCACTTGGTCGCGAGCAGGTCGGCGGCGCGCAGCAGGATCGCGGCGCGGTCGTCGTAGGACATCGCGCGCCACGCGGGCGCGGCCTGCTTCGCGGCGGCGATGGCGTCCCGCGTGTCCTGCTGCGTGGCGCCGTGCAGCGTGCCGAGGACGGCGCGGTGGTTGTGCGGCTGCACGACGTCGAAGCGCTCGCCGCCGCCGACCCGCTGCTCACCGCCGATGGTGAGGGTCAGCTCGGTGGGCTCCTTGGCCAGCTCGGCCAGCTTCGCCTGCAGCTGCGCGCGCTCCGGGGTGCCGGGGGCGTAGCCGAGGACGGGCTCGTTCACCGGTGCGGGGACCGAGGTCACGGCATCCACAAGCAGCTCCTTCGCCACAGGGTTGGGGTTGACCCAACGGTAGGACTTCCAACCATGCGTCCCGTTGTCCGCGCGTCTAGGCTTGGCCACCCCTCGTTGTGGAACTGGACAAAGATGAGCCTGCGGCAGGTCCTGATCGCGCTCGGCGATCCGCTGGTCGAGGTGCGGGTCGCGCCGCACGGGCTGGAGGCCGACGTCCTCGACGTGGTCATCCTCGACCCGGACGACACGCCCGACGTGCGGCCCGGCGACCTCGCGCTGATCATCGGCGCCCGCGGGCGGGCGGCGTCACCGCTGGTCAGGGCGGCCGGGGCCGGGGGAGCGGTGGCCGTCGCGGTCAAGGTCGACGCGCCGTCGACCGCGCTGCGGCAGGCGGCGGCGGACGCGGGCGTGGCGCTGCTGGCCGTGCGGCCCGAGGTCCGCTGGGAACACCTCGAAGCGCTCGCCCGCGGTGTCGTGCGCAACGCCCGCGTGACGGCCGACGCGGGCGCGGGCGAGGTGCTCGGCGACCTGTTCGGCCTCGCCCAGACCATCGCCTCGCTGACCGGCGGCATCGTCAGCATCGAGGACACCGCCAGCCGCGTGCTGGCCTACTCCCGTTCCACCGACGAGGTGGACGAGCTGCGCCGGCTGTCGATCCTCGGCCGCCAAGGGCCGGAGCCGTACCTGAAGATGCTTCGCGAGTGGGGCGTCTACCAGCGCCTGCGCTCCGGCGAGGAGGTCGTGCGCATCGACGAACGCCCCGAGCTGGGCATCCGCCGCCGCCTCGCCGTCGGCATCCACGCGGGCACGCAGCCGCTCGGCACGATCTGGGTGCAGGAGGGCGACACGCCGCTGGCCGAGCAGGCCGAGCGCGCCCTCCTCGGCGCGGCCCGCGTCACCGCCCTGCACCTGGTCCAGCAGCGCGAGCCCGCCGCCGCGTTCCGGGAGAACCTGCTCGCGTCCCTGCTCGACGGCCGGATGGACGCCGAGGCGATCGCCGAGCAGATCGGCGCGGACCCGGACAAGCCCGCCGCCGTCGTCGTCTTCGCGCTGCGCGGGCAGGAGCACACCGACCGCACGCAGCACGAGCTGCGCCGGGCCGAGATGACCAGCCTGATCTCCGTGCACGCCGCCGCGTACCGGCGCAGCGCGCTCGTGAGCCAGCAGAGCGGTCGCACGTACGCCCTGCTCACCGACCTGCCGCCGAAGGCGCCGCTGCTGACGTTGACCAAGGAGATCGTGGCCGCCGCGCGCAAGCACATGGGCCTGCGGGTGCAGGGCGCGATCGGCTCCACCGTGCCGACGGTGGACGAGGTGATGCTCTCCCGCGACGAGGCCGACCGCGTGCTCGACGCGATGTCGCGCGACCTCGACGCCGACGTGGCGACGCTGGAGGACGTCCGGTCCCGGGTGTTGATCAGTGAAACCCTCGCGCTTTTGGCCGAGCACCCGCGCATCCGGGATCCGCGACTCGCGAAGCTCGATGGGGAACTGGCCCGTTCACTTTTGGTCTACCTGGACGAATTCGGTGACGTGAAACGCGCAGCCGCGCAACTGCACGTTCACCCCAACACGCTCCGATACCGCCTCCGACGTGCGGCGGAGGTCGGCGGATTCGATCTCGACGACCCGCTGATCCGGTTGTTCGCCCAGTTGCAACTCAGGCTGGGCTGAAGCCCGGCGCCCGCGCGCCGTACCCTCCGGGAGTGAGCACCCAAGCCCGCGGCAGCGACTTCGCTGAATTGTCCAGGTTGGTCAAGCAGCAAGGTCTGCTCGACCGGCGCATCGGTTTCTACATCACGTTCCTGGTCGCAGTGCTGGCCGCCTTCGGCCTGACCGGGGTGGCGATGGTGCTGATCGGCGACTCTTGGTGGCAGCTCGTGCCGGCCGCCGTGCTCGCCGTCGTCTTCACCCAGATCGCGTTCCTCGGGCACGACGCCGGCCACCGGCAGGTGTTCGCGGAGCACAAGGCGAACCAGACCATGGGCCTGCTGCTCGGCAACCTGCTGATCGGCGTCGGCTACGGCTGGTGGATGGGCAAGCACACCCGCCACCACGCCAACCCCAACCACGAGGACGAGGACCCGGACGTCGACATCGCCGTCCTCGCGTTCAGCGCCGAGCAGGCCGAGCGCAAGCGCGGCTTCTTCCGCTGGGTCGTCAAGCGCCAGGCGTACCTCTTCTTCCCGCTGCTGCTGCTCGAAGGCTTCAGCCTGCACGTCATCAGCACCGCCGCCGCGGTGCGCCGCGACGTCAAGAGCTGGCGGCTGGAGGTCGCGCTGCTGACCGTGCACGTCGCGGTCTACCTGACCTCGGTGTTCCTGCTCATGTCCCCGCTGAAGGCGATCGCGTTCATCGCGGTGCACCAGGGCCTGTTCGGCGTCTACATGGGCATCTCGTTCGCGCCCAACCACAAGGGCATGCCGGTGCTGCAGGCCGGCCACCAGCTCGACTTCCTGCGCAAGCAGGTGCTGACCTCCCGCAACGTCACCGGCGGCTGGTTCACCGACTTCCTGCTCGGCGGCCTGAACTACCAGATCGAGCACCACCTGTTCCCGAGCATGCCGCGACCGAACCTGCGCAAGGCGCAGGCCCTGGTCCGCGACTTCTGCCACCGGCAGTCGGTGTCCTACGCCGAGTGCGGCCTGTTCACGTCGTACGGGTACGTGCTGAAGTACCTGCACGAGGCGGGAGCTGAACTGCGCGGTACAGGAACGCTCGCTCCAGCAGGGTCCAGGTAGTCGTCGTCACCAGGTAGATCCCGGCCGCCAGCGGCAGCACGGCGGCGATCAGCACGGTCCCGAACGGCAGGAGCCGCAGCAGCCCGGCGAACGGCGGCTGCGGCCCGCCGTTCCTCAGGGCGACCGCCGCCTGCCACCGCGAGGTGGCGAACGCGACCCCGGTGAGCAGGGCGAACAGCGCCAGGAACACCGGCGT
Source organism: Actinosynnema sp. NPDC002837 (assembly GCF_040295345.1). Lineage (NCBI taxonomy): Bacteria > Bacillati > Actinomycetota > Actinomycetes > Pseudonocardiales > Pseudonocardiaceae > Actinosynnema > Actinosynnema sp. NPDC002837. The sequence continues at coordinate 15,695 of NZ_JBEOVG010000033.1, read as the reverse complement.
GTGCGCCCACACGCCGAACCAGTGCGTGCCCAGCGGCACGCCGAGCAGCGTGCCGTCCAGCAGCGGGTTCGGCGTGGTGACCAGCCGGTACATCACCATGAAGAACGGCACCTGCACCAACGCGGGCAGGCAGCCGGCCAGCATCGACGTGCCGTTGGACCGGTAGAGCTCCAGGGTCTTCTCCTGGAGCTTCACCCGGTCCTTGCCGTACTTCTTGGACAGCTCGCGGACCTCGGGCGCCAACGCGGCGCGGGCTTTCTCGCCGCGCACGGCGGCACGGCTGAGCGGGTGCACGAGCAGCCGCACGACGACGGTGAAGGCGACGATGGCCAGGGCGGGCGTGGCGAACGCGGCCAGGGTTGAACCCAGGGCGTGGAACAAGGGGGACTCCGTCCTCAGAGCAAGGGGAACTGCGGGCCTCAGGAGTGCAGGCCCAGTCCCGGAGCTCGAGGACGGGGACGGCCCGCCGCGTCGGGGTCGCGCAGCCGCAGGAACGCGGCGCGCAGTGACTTCTCGCGGATCGACAGCGACCGCACCCAGGCGGGCGCGGCCTGCACCACCGGCGTGGCGGTGAGCAGCAGCACGACCAGGGCCACGGCCGTCACGGCGGCGAGCACCTCGGTGGGCGTGCTGAGCAGCGTGAGGGCGTAGAGGGCGGGGAGGTACAGCGCCAACAGCAGTTGCAGCCTGGCCATGCCCTCACCTCCCCCTTGATCTCAGTCCACTGTACCCACGAGCGCGGGCCGCGCGGGGTGGTCGTAGCGCACCGTCACATCGGCCCGCGGCTCGTAGGAGGCGTACGCGGGCAGCGTCCAGCGCCACTCCTCGGCCGACTGCCGTTCGAGCGCTCCCGGCGACAGCCACAGGTGCACGGCCAGCTCCGCGGGCAGCCACTTGTCCAGCAACACCGTGCCGTCGAGCAGCAGCACGCCACCCGCCCCGAGCGTCACGTAGTCGGCCCGGTGCGCCCGGTCCGTCGCCGCGTTCCACAACGCCGGCAGCACCCGCCCCGACCCGCCGGGGTCGAGCGGCTCCAGCACCTCGCGCAGCAGCCCGCCCACGTCCAGCCACGAGTCGCGGAACGAGTCGGGGTCCTCGTGCCCGTACTCCAGCCGCACGGACGCCGGCCGCAGGAAGTCCCACGCCGACACCCGCAGCACCGGACGTCCCAGCGCGCGCAGCGGCTCCACCAGGGCGTCCGCCAGTTCACCGGGCTTGGTCGGCGGGGCGCCGTCGACCAGCACCCTGGCCCACGTCGTGCGCGGCAGCGCGTCGATCCGCCCGACCAGCTCGTCCACGAGGGTCTGCGGCGAGAGGGGGACCACCTTCACGGCAGCGGGTCGTCCTGCCAGCCGGCGGGCAGCACGGGCACCGGCCAGTCCGGGTCCGGCTCCCACGCGCCCCACGCCGGGTCCCACCACGTGGCCCCGTCGGTCAGCATCGCCTCGACCTCCTTGGCGGTGCGCTCGATCCGCTCGGCCTCCTCGGCGTCGTACTTGCCGTCGGCGACCATCTCCTCGAACTCGTCGCGGTCCAGCTCGCGCCAGTCGCCGTCGACCGGCACCCAGAAGTCCAGCGCGTGGTCGAGCGTGTCGAAGCCGAGGGCGGTGCGGCGGAACGGCGCCTGGAGGTTCAGGTAGTAGCCCGCGAACCGGCGCTCCTCGCCCTGCCAGTACAGGTCGACCGAGTAGGCGTCACCGGGCCGGTGCAGCTGGAGCTTGCCGATGCCCTTCCAGCGCGTGCGGCCCAGCTCCTGCCAGTGGTGGGTCCGCGGGTGGGGGAAGAAGCCGAACTCGGTGCCCGGCGCGGTGAAGACGACCAGCAGGTCGGGCCCGTCCCGCACCACCCTCGTCGGGGTCACCACCCACGGCTTGCCGTGCAACACCTCGCGGCGCAACGCCACGTCCCCCGGCCGGAAGTACCCCATGGTGGATCAGGCTAGTGCCGGTTCGCGCCGCGTCCGGCGTCGCGGTCACCCCAGCGCCCGCCGCAACCTGGTCGCCGCCACCTCGCGGCGCGGGTCCGTGCGCGGCAGCAGGCGGACCAGCCGTTCCAGCACGGTCACGTCCTCCGCCACCAGCCCGAACGCCCACAGCGCCTCGACGTCGCCGCGCTCCAGCACGCCCCGCCGCACCGCCGCCGCCAGGTCTTCGCGCTCCTCGCACACCACCGGCGCCTCCGAGCGGGGCAGCAGTTCGCCCCGGTACGCCGCCGCGGCCGTGCCCACGTCACCGGCGTGGAGCGCGTCGCGCACCGCCAGGAAGTCGCCGCGCACGTCCGCCGACAGCCGGTACGGCCTGGTCAGCAGCACTCCGCCGAGCTGGGCGCGCAGCCGGTGCAGCTCGGCGCGCACGGTGGTCGGGTTGCCGCGCTCGCCGTAGAGGTGCAGCGCCAACCGCTCGGCCGTCAGCCCGCGCGGGTGCAGCGCGAGCGCCGTCAGCAGCTCCGCGTGCCGCAACGACAGCGGCAGCGCCCGACCGTCCAGCGACCCCTTCGGATCACCCAGGAACCGCAGCGACAGCACGGGTCTTCGCGTGCCCCGTCGTGGCACCCGGAGCAGATACCCCTCGTCCAACGGCTCCAGGAGCGCTTCCCGTCCATCGGCCAGCCGCACGGTCTCGCCGGTGACGTCCACCCGCGTCTGGAGCAGGCCGTGCGGTTCGGCGGCCAGCACCCGACCGCTCGGGCTCAGCAACGCGCCGGGCTCGCCGCGCAAGCCGATCAGGTGCCGCATGTTCACCGACCGCAGCCGCTCGTCCCGGGTCTCCGACCGCACCCGCAACTGGCCCTCGGCCAACCGGGCCGCGGCGGACACGAGCGCGACCAGCGCCGGGTGCGTGCTGCTCAACGGCCCGCTCACGTCCACCACGCCGATCGTGCGGCCGGTGTCCGGGTCGCGCACCGGGCTCGCCGCGCACGTCCACCCGTGGTAGGTCCGCACCAGGTGCTCGGCGGAGTGCACGGTCACCGGCTTGCCCACCGCCAGCGCCGTGCCCATCGCGTTCGTGCCGATGGCGTCCTCGGCCCAGCACGCGCCCTCGGTCAGCCGCACCCGTTCGGCCAGGAAGCGGACGGCGTTCGCGCCCTCGCACCACAGGATGTTGCCGTCCGCGTCGGTGATGATCATGACGTGCTCGGCCTCGTCGGCGAAGCCCAGCAAGGTCTCGCGCAGCACCGGCATCGCCGCCGCGATCGGGTGCGCGCCGCGCCGGTCGACCACCTCGGCCCGGTCGAGCACCACGGGCGGCTCGTGCCGGTCCGGGTCGACGCGCGCGGCCAGCGACCGCCGCCAGGACTCCAGGATCAGCTCGCGCGCGCCGTGCGCCGGGCCACCGCCCAGCACCGCCTCGTGCACGTGCGCGAGCCGTCGCGGGTCCGGTTGCATGGGCGCCTCCCCGACCAGGATGACCCGCCCGCGCCGGTCGCGGCAAGCGAAACGCTGATCCGTTCGGGTGCAACGCGGTTGCAACGTCGTGCGTCCCACGCTGCTGCCCCACGACCAACGCGAGGAGGGGCGGACATGGCGAGGTACGCGGCGCCGGGTGCGCAGGGCAGCGTGGTGTCGTACCGGGACCGGTACGACCACTTCATCGGGGGCGAGTACGCGCCGCCGGCCGAGGGCGGCTACTTCGCCGACCGCACCCCCGTCACCGGCGAGGTGTTCACCGAGGTGGCCCGGGGCACGGCCGAGGACGTGGACCGGGCGTTGGACGCCGCGCACGGCGCCGCCCGCCGGTGGGGCCGCACGTCGGCCGCCGAACGGGCGAACGTGCTCACCGAGATCGCCGACCGGGTCGAGGACCACCTCGAAGCCCTCGCGGTGGCCGAGACCTGGGAGGGCGGCAAGCCGATCGCCGAGGTGCTGGCCGCCGACCTGCCGTCGGCGGTGGACCACTTCCGCCACTTCGCGGGCGTGGTCAGGGCCCAGGAGGGCGGCATCTCGCGGCCCGGCGAGGGCCTGACGGCCTACCACTTCCCGGAGCCGCTCGGCGTGGTCGGCCAGGTCGTGCCGTGGCACCGGCCGCTGCTCATGGCGGCGGAGAGGCTCGCGCCCGCGCTGGCGGCCGGCAACGCCGTGGTGCTCAAGCCCGCCGAGCAGACCCCCGCGTCGATCCACGTGCTCGTGGGCCTGATCGCCGACCTGCTGCCGCCCGGTGTGGTCAACGTCGTGAACGGGCTCACCCGCGGGCCGTCGGAGACCGGCAGGCACCCGCACGTCTTCTTCGCCGACGTGGCCGCGCACCGCGACGCGTTCTACGACAAGGCGTTGCGGGGCGTCACCACCTTCGCCCTCGACCAGGCGCTGGTGCAGAGCCCGGCCTACGACCGGTTCCTCGCCGACGTCACCGAGCGCACCTCGCAGATCCGGCCGGGCCACCCGCTGGACACCGCGACCACGATCGGCGCGCTGACCAGCCGTGAGCAGGTGGACGAGTTCCTGGCGCGCGTCGAGACCGCCCAGCGGGAAGGCGCCCGGCTGGTCCGCGGTGGCGAGCGCGCGGAGCTCCCCGGCGAGCTGGCCGGCGGGTACTACGTCACGCCGACGGTCCTGGAGGGCCGGACGTGCCTCGACCAAGCCGACGTCGGCGGCCCGCTCGTGTCGCTGACCAGGTTCGACGACCTCGACGACGCGGTGAAGGCGGCGAACGAGACCACGCGCGGCGTCGGCGCGGGCGTCTGGTCCCGCGACACCGCCGTGGCCGATCGCGTCGCACGGCGGATCCACGCGCGACGCGTGTGGCTGAACACGTTCCGGTCCGACCTCGGCAGCCGCGCCGTGATCGACCACTACCAGCAGACCAAGACCGTCCTGGTGGAGAAGCCGTGGTGAGGGAGGCGGCGCCGGGCCGCCTCCCCCGACCGGGGCACTACCTCCAGGGCACCTGCGGCGACCGGTAGTAGTTCACGCCCATCACGTCCCACCGGTCGGCCTGCGCCGCCAGCCGGACCTTGAACTTCTCCCAGTCGTGCGTCGACCACGGCGACCAGCCCAGCTCCGCGATCGCGGGCAGGCGCGGGAACGCCAGGTACTCCAGGTCGGCCGTGTTCGTGATGGTCTCGCTCCACAGCGGCGCCTCGACGCCGCGCACCGCCTCGGCCGGCAGGCCTTCGAGGTACGCGCCGGGGTTCCAGTCGTACGCGTCCTGCACGTCGGTGTACCCGGCCCAGCTCAACCCGAGCTTGGTGTTCGCGTCGTACTTCATGTCCAGGTACGCCTTGGTCGCGGGCGACAGCACGATCTCGCTGCCGCGCGCGGCGGCTTCGACCATGTCCGGCGCGACCGTCTTGGTGCCCCAGAACTGCGGCACCGCCGACGCGGGCGGGCCCGCCTTCACGAACTCGTGCCAGCCGGTCGCGGTCTTGCCGTGCTTGGCCACCAGCGGCAGGACCTTGTCCATGAACAGGTCGAAGTCCGGGTCGGTGGTGGCGTGGGCCTCGTCGCCGCCGATGTGGAGGTACTCGCCCGGCGTCAACGCGGCCACTTCGCGCAGCACGTCGTCCACGAACCGGTAGGTGATGTCCTTGTCGATGCACAGGGAGCTGAAGCCGACCTCGATGCCGGTGTAGAGCGGCGGCGCGACGCCGTCGCAGTTCAGCTCCGGGTACGACGAGAGCGCGGCGTTGGTGTGGCCCGGCAGGTCGATCTCCGGGATCACCGTGATGTGCCGTGCGGCGGCGTAGGCCACCAGGTCCCGGTACTGCTCCTGGGTGTAGAAGCCGCCGGGACCGCCGCCGACCTCCGTGCTGCCGCCGTGCGCGGTCAGGTTGGGCCAGCTCTTGATCTCCAGCCGCCAGCCCTGGTCGTCGGTCAGGTGCAGGTGCAGCCGGTTGACCTTGTAGAGCGCGATCTGGTCGATGTACCACTTGACCTCGTCGACGGAGAAGAAGTGCCGGGCCACGTCGAGCATCGCGCCCCGGTGGGCGTAGCGCGGGTGGTCCAGCACCCGGCCGCCGGGCGCGGTCCACGGCCCGGGCTGCCTGGTCTTCGCCTCCACCTTCGCGGGCAGCAGCTGCCGGAACGTCTGCACGCCCGCGAACAGGCCCGCCGCGGTGCGCGCCCGGATCAGCACGCCCCGCTTCGTCACGTCGAGCTGGTAGCCCTCCGCGCCGACGCGGGCGTCCGCGCCGACGAGCAGCAGCGAGATGTGCCGGCCGGACGCGCCGGGCACGACGGGCAGGCGGTAGCCGGTCGACGGGCGCAGGACGCCCGCGAGGAACTCGCCGACCTCCTTCGCGTCGGCCGAGCCCGGGTGGGTGTAGATCCTGGTGTCCGCGCTGAGCGTGAAGGTCACGCCCGGCCGCGGGGTGACACTGACGGGAGCGGGCACGATGTGCTGCAACGGCGTCTCCGGAGCTGCTTGGGCGGGAACCGCCGCGCCCACCGCGCCCACGAACAGCAGCGCGACGAGCGCTCGACCGAACCCGCGCCGTCCGGCGCCTTCTGTGAGAAGCACTGACGTCCTCCTGGCCGGCGTGGATCACCGAGCGGCGGCTCACGCCACCGTTTCAGCCGGCCCAGGAGCTGTCAAGGTCCAGACCAATTACCGCAGCTTCGGCTTGCCGAGACGACGCCACGCGGCGGGGAACCGGTCCTCCACCCGTTGCGCCGCGGCCGTCTCCAGACCGTGCAGCAGGCCGAACGTGAAGCCGTTCTCCCCGTCGAGCTGCGCCTTCGCGCCGAGCTCGCGCAGCACCGGCCGCGCCAGCACGCCGTCCTGGTGCTCGCCGAGCAGCTCCTGCACCGCCTTGACCTTCTTGCGGTACTCCTTGGCCCGCTTGCCGATCCGCGGTTCGGACACCTCCACCGCGTACCGCAGCCGCTTGGCGGCCTTGCGCGCCTCGTGCAGCGCGACGTCGTCGTGCGCGCCCTCGGCCCGTTTCGCCAGCCTGCGGTAGGTCCTGTCGACCAGCTCGGGCAGCGCCTTCGCGGCCTTGGCCTGCGCCGCCGGCGTGAACGGCGGTTCGGCGACCAGCGCGTCGACCGCGTCCAGCAGGGCGAAGTACCGCTCGCTGTCCAACGCCGCCACGGCCGCCTCGTGCGCGGCGGCCTCCAACGGCGCGAAGTGCCGGGTGAGCTGGGCGTGCACCGGGCCGAGCACCAACCCGTCGTCGAGCCGGGCCAGGTGATCGGTGAACCGGGTCCGCAGCACCTCCAGGTCACGGGCCTCGCCGAGCACGCCCGCGAGCCACTTCAGCTCGTCGGTCAGCTCACGCGTGTCGTCGCGTTCCACGATCGTGCCGAACGCCTGGAGCGCGCTGCGCATCCGGCGCGTCGCCACCCGCATCTGGTGCACGGCGTCGTCCTCGCCCCGGCGGACCCTGGGGTCCTGGTGCTTCAACGCGTCGGCCTGCTCGCGCAGGTACGCCAGCACCACGTCGCCGGCGGACTTGCCCGACGTGGTCGGCGGCGTGGTGGTGGCGATCCGGTCGGCCAGCAGGCGGCCCAGCTTGGCCGACGAGGTGGACCGGGTGATGCCCGCGTCCGCCAGCCGTGCCTCGACCCGGTCCAGGAGCGCGACGTCTCCGCGTTCGCCCAGCTCGACCTCGATCTCGCGCCACGAGTCGACCGGCGAGCCGTCGGCCAGGGACTGCCCGGAGACCAGGTCCTCGACCACCTCGGTGAGCAGGCGGCCCTTGTCGTCCACGAGCTGCCAGCGCTGCCGGGTGGTCTGGATGCGCGCGACGGGCGACAGCTCGTGGCCGCGCGCGTGCACCTGGACCAACGAGCCGAGCTGCTTGGGCGGGTGCTTGGCCGCGCGGCCGGGCGGCAGCCGCACCTCTTCGCGCGTGTCCACGCCCGCCGGCAGCTTCAGGTGCCAGCCCGCGTCGTCACCGCCCGTGCGCCGGCGCATCGTCAACCCGGCCCGGGCGAGCCTCAGGTCCGCGGTGTCGTAGTAGACCGCTTCCAGGCGTTGTTCCTCGGGTCCCGCCACGGCCGCCACGCCGGGCAGGTCGGTCAGGTCCGGCAGCGCGGCGCCACCGGGGGCCTCGTACTTGCGTTCCGTCTCGTGCACCGACCTCGACATGTACCAGACATACACCGTTTGGTGCGGGTTCAAGCTGGTGTCACGGTGTGTGATCGAACGTTAACCAGGCCGGGGGTTTGTGTCGGCCCGTACGCGTGGTTTTCCGGTTCTGTCCCTGGACGCGGCCGCGCGGTGCGGTTGGCTGGTCCGCGTGCCCACTGAGAAGGAACGGCTCGACGAGGTCGAGCCGACCGTCGCTGATCTCGTCGCCACCACCCATGCGCTGACGGCCGAGCTCGGTCGGGTGAGCGCGCGCCTGCACGTGCTGGAGCGCAGGCTGTCCGGCGCCGGTTCGGGCCCGGACGAGGACCTCGACTCGACCGAGGGCATCGCCGAGACGGTGAACGCGCTGCGGGCCGCGTGGGACGCCGAGCAGGAGCTGCTGGCCGACTCCGTGCGCGCCGACCTGCAGGCCGAGGTCGCCGAGTACGAGTCGCTGGCGCAGCAGCGGGACGCCGGGCTGGCCAAGCTCTCGACCGGCCGCATGCCGCGCTTCGAGCGCGACGCGTTGCAGCACGAGGTGCAGAACCTGGAGTGGCGGGTCAACGCGCAGGAGGCGGGCGCGCGTGCCGCCTCCCACCGGCTGGCCGCCGACCGGCTGGCCGCCGAGGAGCCGTGGCGCGCGGAGGCCGTCGTGGCGGGGGAGAAGGCGCGCCAGGAGGTCCTGGACATCGCCCGCCGCCGCCTGAACCGAGCCCTGTCCGCCGACACCCGCCTGCCGCTGTGGTTCCGCGTCGGCCTGGGCGAGATCACCACCCCCGACCCCTCCCGCTGGGTCGAGGCCGCCGTCGCCCTGGTCGCCTACCGCCTCGAGTACGGCGTCGCGGACCCGATCTCACCACTGGGCGAGATCCCCTCGGCCACCTCCGGCTTCGCCGCGTGGGTCCGCCGGGCCGAGGCCTACACCGACATCGTCGACCAGCTCGAGTCCCTGCGCCCCTGAACCCCGCGCAAGTCCCTGCGCCCTTGAACCCCGCGCATGTCCCTGCGCCCTTGAACCCCGCGCGAGTCGTCCACAACCGGCCCTCGCCGCCGCCGTCTTGTCGGTCCCTCGTGGCAGGATCGAAACCGGGGATCGCCTGCTACCGCCACGGCACTCGGTGTCCTCGAGCCGATCGGGTGGTGGGGAGACCCTGCCGGAGCCCTCGGCTCGCACACCCCGACGACCCGGCGACGCCGACACCGTCGAGACGGGTTGCCCAGCGGCGGCCCGCCCAAGTCGAGTGGGGGTGCGCCGAAGATGCCGTTGTCGGCCTGGAACGCCGCCCTCGCCCCGGCCCGGTCACGTTGATCGTGACGGGGCCGTTGGCGACACCGGCCTGCACCACGTTCGTGGCCGGCCCGCCCACCTCGTTCTCGACCCGCTCGACCTTGTCGCCCGTGAACCCGTGGCTGGACCCACCGCCAACCCCGACGCCACGCGTCGAGCGACCCGGTTAGCAGGTCTTGAGCATCGCGCCCAACGCGTCGCGCTCCGCCTCGTCCACGGAAAGCGCGTACAGCGTCTTCACCGACACCACGGCCCGCGCGTACGTGCACCAGTAGGTCTGCACCGGGGGCTTCCACTTGGCCGCGTCCTGGTCGCCCTTGGACCGGTTGCTGGCCGCCGTCACCGCGATCAGCTGCAACCCGCCGAGGTCGTTGGCGAACTTCTCCCGCTGCTCGTCGGTCCACTTGTCCGCACCCGAACGCCACGCCTCGGCCAGCGCCACCGTGTGGTCGATGTCGAGCTCGCCCGCGTCGGTCACGACCTTGCCGTCGTAGACGCTGGTCCAGGTCCCCGAGGTGATCTTGCAGCTGTCGCCGACCCGCACGTCCGCGCCCTGCCGCTGCAGCACCACCTCCCGCGTGTCGCACCCGTCGCCCTGGGCGCTCCAGTGCGGGAACCGGTCGCGGCTGTAACCCGTCATCTTCCCCTCGGGCGCCAAGGTCAACGCCGCCAACTGCGCCGCCGGGTCGTCGCCGGGCGAAGCCGGACCCGTCGGCACCGGGGCGGTGGTGGGGGTGTTCGGCGTCAGGATGTCGCTGCCGCAGCCGGCGATGATCACGAGGAGCGCCAGGACACCGCTGACAACCGCTGTCGACCGCTTGCCGCTCATGCACCCCATGATCAGCGATGATCGCGCCGAGCGGAACACCGGGGCCGAAATCGTCCGGAATAATCCCGAACCGTGCGCCGCATTCGACAGTCGTTCGACGTGTTCGTGCCGGCCTCGGTCGCGGTGCTCGTCGCGTTCATGGTCGTCGGGACGTCCACCTCCACCACCGCGATCACGGTGTCCGCCGCGCTGGTCGCGGTCGTGTCCGGTGTCGCGCTGTGGTGGCGACGTCGCAATCCCGTGCCGGTCATGGGCATCGCGCTGGTCGGCGGCCTGGTCGTGCAGCTGGTCGCGCCGATGACGGTCTTCCCGCTCGCCGCGCTCGTCGCCATGGGCTCGCTGGCCGCCGCACGCGCACCGAAGTTCTCCTTGCCCGCCTTGGTCCTGCTGCTCGGCGTGATCTCGCTGAACTTCCGCACCACGACCCCCGAGGACACGCAGTTCGTGCTGGCCGTCGCCGTGGTCGTCGCGGCGGTGGGCGAAGCCGTGCGCAGTCGGCGGGTCGCGCTGGCACAAGCGGCGCAACGCGCGGTCGGTGAGGAGCAGGCCCGGATCGCCCGCGAGCTGCACGACGTCATCGCGCACGGCGTCTCGGTGATCGTGGTGCAGGCCGCGGCGGCGGACGACGTGTTCGACCGACGTCCCGACCGCGCCAGGGAGGCGTTGCGCTCGATCGACGCGACGGGCCGGGCGACGCTCGAGGAGTTGCGCAAGCTCCTCGGCGCCGTGCGGCCGGAGGAACGCCCGGGCCTGGACCGGCTGGCCGACCTCGTGGAGCCGTTGCGCGCCGCCGGCCTGCACGTCGAGGTGACCCGGGAACCCGTGCCGCTGCCCGCCGGTGTGGACCTGTCGGCCTACCGGATCGTGCAGGAAGCCCTGACGAACACCCTCCGCCACGCCCGCGCGAGCCGCGCGGAAGTGCTGGTGCGCAACGATTCCGGCGTGCTCGAACTGGAAGTGCGCGACGACGGCCGGGGCGGCGTGCCCGCGTTCGGGCGCGGCATCACCGGGATGCGCGAACGCGCCGCGCTCCTCGGCGGCACGGTCGACGCGGGCCCGTTGCCCGACGGTGGTTTCCGCGTGCACGCCCGCCTGCCGCTGGCGGTGACCGCGTGATCCGCGTCCTCGTCGCCGACGACCAGGCGTTGGTGCGCGGCGGTTTCCGCATGATCCTGGAGGCTCGCGACGACCTCGACGTCGTCGGCGAGGCGGCGGACGGCGTCGAAGCGGTGGACCTCACCGCCTCCCTGAACCCGGACGTCGTCCTGATGGACGTCCGGATGCCCACCGTGGACGGTCTGGAAGCGACCCGCCGCATCGTCACCTCCGGCAGTCCCGCCCGCGTCCTGGTCCTCACCACCTACGACGTGGACGACTCCGTCTACGCGGCCTTGCGCGCCGGCGCGAGCGGCTTCCTGCTCAAGGACGTGCGGCCGGCGGAACTGGTCGAAGCCGTCCGCGTGATCGCACGCGGCGACGCCCTCCTCGCACCGTCCGTGACCCGCCGCCTGCTGGACCGCTTCGTGGACACCTTCCCGGCGCCGTCCCCACGTGCGCTGGACGCGTTGACCAGCCGTGAGGTCGAGGTGCTCCGCCTGGTCTCACTGGCCCTCTCGAACGCCGAGATCGCCGAGCACCTCGTCCTCACCGAGGCCACGATCAAGACGCACGTGTCCGCGATCCTGCGCAAGCTGGGCCTCCGCGACCGCGTCCAAGCCGTCGTCCTGGCCTACGAAGTAGGACTCGTCCGCCCGCGCTCAGCCTAAGGACGGAGCCCGGACACCGATCTCAGGCCCGATGTGCCGGGCCAGGGCCGCTCCTAGCGTTGCCTGGCATGTCCCGCAACCTCCGCGCCGCCCTGATCCTGTTCCTCCTCGCGCCCTTGATCGGCGAGTACGTCCTGGGCAACCTCCCGGTGGCCGAGATCGGCGCGCTGATCGTCCTCGCGCCGATGTACGGCGGGGGAGCGCTGCTGATCCGCGAGGTCGTCCGGCGCACGGGTCGGGGCTGGCCGACCATCCTCGTCCTCGGCTTGGCCTACGGTGTGCTGGAAGCAGGACTGCTGGACCAGTCGCTGTTCAACCCGGCGTTCGAGGAGTACGAGTTCCAGGCCGTCACCCCGATCCCGGCGCTGGGGATCAGCGCGCTGAACGGCTACTCGTTCGTCGTCGGCCACGCCGTCTGGAGCATCGGCGTGCCGATCGCCCTGGTCGAGTCACTGGCCTGGCGACGACGCGGCACTCCGTGGCTCGGCCGGAAGGGCTTGATCGTCCTCGCGCTCGTCTTCGTCGCCGGCTCGGCGCTCGTCTTCCGGATCCTCCTCGCCCAGGAGGGCTTCATGGCCACGCCGGCTCAACGCCTCGGCGCCGCCGTCACCGTCCTGGCACTGATCGCCATCGCCTTCCTGATCCGGCCGCGCGCCACCACCGACCGACGCGCGCCCCGCCCGGGACCACTCGGCATCGGCGCGTTCCTGGTGTCCTCGATCTTCGTCGCCGTGCCCGAGGACTGGACCGGCTTCGGCCTCAAGGTCGCCCTCACGGTCCTCGCCGCCACCGCCTTGACCTGGTGGGGCCGGAGCACGACCTGGGGCGCCGCCCACCGGTACGCGGTGGCGGCCGGCGCCCTGGTCACCTACACGTGGGTCGGCTGGGTCCTGGTGGAGAAGTCCCCGGGGCCCCTCATCGCCCACGCCGTCCTGATCGTCCTCACCTGGGCGTTCCTGTTCGTCGTGCGCCAGGCCTCGCTCAGGGTCGACTCGTGAGGTACCCGCCCATGTGCGTGAAGTACTCCGTCGCGCCCAGCTCGACGCCGTCCTCCGTCCGCACCCGCTTGACCAGCAGGGCGTGGTTGCGGCCGCGTCGGGCCTCCGCGCCCGCGACGATCGCGACACCGTCGCCCTCGCGGTAGAAGATCCGACCGGGCGTGCCGCCGTAGCGCTCCTTGGACACCTCGGCCTCCACGATCTCCAGCCGCTTGCCCTTGTGGAACGCGAACGCGCTCGGGTACGGCGCGCACTGCGCCCGCACCAGCCGGTCCAGCTCCTCCGCGCCCCACGTCCAGTCGATGCGCAGGTCCTCCTCCGCGCGCTTGTGGAAGAAGCTGGCCTTCGACCGGTCCTGCTTGGTGAAGTCCGTGCGGCCCTTGGCGATCTCGGCCAGGCCGTCCACGGTGATCGGCCCGAACAGCTCCAGCGTCTTGTGGAACAGGTCCGCCGTCGTGTCGCGCGGGCCGACGGGGACGGCGCGCTGGAGCACGATGTCGCCCGCGTCCAGGGTGTCGTCCATCAGGTGCGCGGTGACGCCGACCTCCTTCTCGTCGTTGATCAGGGCCCAGATCAACGGCGAGAAGCCCGCGTAGGCGGGGAGCAGCGAGTCGTGCACGTTCAGCGTGCCGTGCTTGGGGAGGGTGAAGATGTGCGGCGGGATCCACGTGCGCCAGTTCGTGGCGACGATGACGTCCGGCTCGACCTCCTTGAGGCGCTGGAACAGCTCGTCGTCGTCCGGCCGGTTGCGGATGATCGTCTCGACGCCGTGCTCGGCGGCCAGGTCCGCGACCGAGTCGCTCCAGATGCGCTCGTAGGCGTGGTCGCTCTTGGGGTGCGTGACGACCAGCACCACCTCGTGCTCGGAGTCCAGCAGTGCCTGGAGCGTGCGGTGACCCCAGGTCTGGTAGCCGAACATGACGACCCGCATGGAGCTCCTCCTTGGATAGGCTCGCCTAAGTTATCCAACCCTAACCTAAGTGCTCGTGGGCTAGCCTTTGCGGGTGATCCTTGACCTCAAAGTGGTTGGCGGGCAGGTCGTGACCATGGACCCGGCCCGGCCGGTGGCGTCGGTGATCGGGGTCTGGGCGGGGAGGGTCGTCGGCCTGGACGACGACGTCGCGGACCTGCCCGCGCGCCGCGTGGTCGACCTCGACGGCGCGGTCGTGCTGCCGGGTTTCGTGGACGCCCACAACCACCTCGCGTGGGCCGGACGTGCGGCGAGGACCCCGGACGTCTCCTCCTGCAAGACCGTCGCCCAGGTCTTGGAAGTCCTGCGCGGCGCACCGCGCGCCTCGGGCTGGGTCGAGGCGGCGGGCTACGACCACCGCGCCCTCGACCGCCCGCTGACCTCGCGCGACCTGGACCTGATCGGGCCGCGCGTCTACGTGCAGGACCTGTCCGGCCACGCCTGCGTCGTCAGCGGTGACGTGCTCGCCGTGCTCCCCGCCTCGGCCTTGCGCGACGCCCAACGTGACGAGGCCGGCAACCCGACCGGCTTCCTCGCCGAAGCCGCCCAGACCGCCGTGCGCGCTCTACGGCTCCCGTACTCGTTGGACGACATCGCCGCCGACGTCGAGTCCGGGGCGAACCAGTGCCTCCGGGAAGGCGTGGTCCTGGCCGCCGAAGCCGGCGTGGGCGGCGGCCTGATCGGCAGCAGCCCGTTGGAGGTCGAGGCCTACCAACGCGCCACCCTGCCCATCCGCATCCAACTGATGATCTCCGCCGACCGCCTGGAACCAGTGGCCGCCCACGCCGACGACGGCATCCGCCGCGCCGTGCCCCTGGGCCTGCGAACCGGCCTGGGCGACGACCGCCTCTCCATCGGCCCGCTCAAGCTGTGGACCGACGGCGGCATGATGGCCCGCACGGCCGCGTTGACCTGGCCGTACGAAGGCATGTCGACATCGGGCCAACTGCAGGACGACCCGGACCTCATGCGTGCCGCGATCATCGACGGCCACAAAGCCGGCTGGCAACTGGCGGTCCACGCCATCGGCGACCGCGCCGTCGACTTCGCTTTGGACGCCCTCTCCGAAGCCCTGCAAACCACACCCCGCCCGGACGCCCGACACCGAATCGAGCACTGCGGCCTGGTCCGACCCGAGCAACTGGCCCGCATCGCCGAACTGGGCGTCATCCCGGTGATCCAGCCGACCTTCCTGTGGGCCTACGGCGACGACTACGCCAAGATCATGGGCCCCGAACGCTCACCCTGGATGTACCGGGGCAAGTCCTTCCTCGACCACGGAATCCCCCTGGCCGGCAGCTCGGACCGCCCGGTGGCCGACGGCAAACCACTGCGCGCCATCCAGTTCATGGCCGAACGAAGGTCCAGGGAAGGCAACCCCATCGGCCCGGACGAAGCCATCACCGTCCACCAAGCGCTCTCCGCCTACACCATCGGCGCCGCTTACGCGTGCCGCCAGGAAAACGCCCTCGGCACCATCGCCCCGGGCAAGCTGGCCGACTTCGCCATCCTCGAATCCAACCCCCTGACCAGCGACATCTCCAAGATCGGCGACATCGCGATCGCCGCCACCGTCATCGGCGGCCACTTCACCCACAACCCCGCCACCTTCCCCGCCTAGCCCCCACAACGGACCCGCACACCTGCACCGAGACCACCCGACCCCACCCACCCACAACGGACCCGGAACCACCCCACCTAGGCCCGATTTGACATGGGTTCGGGTGCCATAGGCTGGTCGAAGCCGGGCAGGCCTGGCGGACGCTTTTCCCGCCAGGCCTGCCCCGCGTTTGGCGGCCAGGGGTGGCCCGTAAGGGCCCCAGTCAAAAACAGCC
>NZ_JBEOVG010000032.1:0-84850 GCF_040295345.1 Actinosynnema sp. NPDC002837 | reverse complement strand
TCGCCCCCGGGGCGCGCGGGAGGCCGCGCGCCCCGGACGCGGTCACACCCGGCCGATCACCCCGTCCCCGTAGGACGCGAGCGTCTTGTCCTTGTCGTCGTGCATCAGGTACAGCGCGAAGTTGTCCACGCCGACCTCCTTCAGCTCCTGCAACCGGTCCACGTGCGCCGACGCCGGCCCGAGCAGGCAGAACCGGTCCACGATCGAGTCCGGCACGAAGTCCGCCGACCGGTTGCCCGCCTTGCCGTGGTGGGCGTAGTCGTAGCCCTCGCGGTCCTTGATGTAGTCGGTCAACGCCGCGGGCACCGCGCCCGAGTCGCCGTACCGCGCGACCAGGTCGGCCACGTGGTTGCCGACCATCCCGCCGAACCAGCGCAGCTGGTCGCGCTGGTGCGGCAGGTCCGTCCCGACGTACGCGGGCGCGGCCACGCACATCGTGATCGCCGACGGGTCGCGGCCCGCCGCCACGGCCGCTTCGCGCACCGTCCCGATCGTCCACCGCGCGATGTCCACGTCCGCGGTCTGGAGGATGAACCCGTCGGCCTGCTCGCCGACCATCCGCAACGCGCGCGGCCCGTAGGCGGCCATCCACATCTCCAGCCTGCCGTCGCGCACCCACGGGATGCGCACCGGCGTGCCGTGGTGCTCGGCCTCCCGGCCCTCGGCCAGGTCCTTGATCACGGTCATGGCCCGGCCGAGCGTGGCCAGCGACGCGGGCCGCTGCCCGATCACCCGGCGCGCCGAGTCGCCGCGCCCGATGCCGCACACCGTGCGGTTGCCGAACATGTCGTTCAACGTCGCGAACAGCGACGCCGTCACCGACCAGTCCCGCGTGCTCGGGTTGGTCACCATCGGGCCGACGACCAGCTCCTTCGTCGCCGCCAGCACCTGCGAGTAGATGACGAACGGCTCCTGCCACAGCACGACCGAGTCGAACGTCCAGCCGTAGCGGAAGCCGTTGTCCTCGGCGGCCTTGAGCCCGGCCACCACGTCCCGCGCGGGCGGGTCGGTCTGGAGCACCACCCCGAAGTCCACGTGCCCCCCTACACCAGGTACTGGTTCAGCTCGCGGGACAGGAACTTCCCGTGCCCGGCCGCGCCGTGGAAACCGCCGGCGTCCACGACCACCCGGCCGCGGGAGAGCACCGTGTCGACCTTGCCGGTGATCTCCATGCCCTCGTACGCCGAGTAGTCGACGTTCATGTGGTGCGTGGCCGCCGAAATGACCTGCTGCGCCGACGGGTCGTACACCACGACGTCGGCGTCCGCTCCGGGCGCGATGACGCCCTTGCGGGGGTGCAGGCCGAACATCCGCGCCGGCGTGGCGGAGCAGATCTCCACCCACCGCTCGAGGCTGATCTCGCCCTTGACCACGCCCTGGTGCAGCAGGTCCATCCGGTGCTCGACGCCCGGCATCCCGTTGGGGATCTTGGAGAAGTCGCCGCGCCCGAGCTCCTTCTGGTCCTTGAAGCAGAACGGGCAGTGGTCGGTCGACACCACCGACAGGTCGTTGGTGCGCAGGCCGCGCCACAGCTCCGACTGGTGCTCCTTGGGCCGCAGCGGGGGAGAGGCGACGTACTTCGAGCCCTCGAAGTCCGGTTTGGCCAGGTCCTCCAGCGACAGGTACAGGTACTGCGGGCACGTCTCGGCGAACACGTTCTGCCCGGTGTCGCGCGCCTTCGTCACCGCGTCCAGCGCCTGCGCGGCGGACAGGTGCACGATGTAGAGCGGCGAGCCGGTGACCTTGGCCAGCGTGATGGCGCGCGAGGTGGCCTCGCCCTCCAGCTCGGCGGGCCTGGTCAGGCCGTGCTCGACCGGGTCCGTGCGGCCCTGCGCGAGCGCTTGCGCGACCAGCTGGTCGATCGCGATGCCGTTCTCCGCGTGCATCATGATCGTCGCGCCGGTCTCGCGGGCCTTCTGCATGGCGCGCAGGATCTCGCCGTCGGTGGCGTAGAAGACGCCGGGGTAGGCCATGAACATCTTGAACGTGTTCACGCCCGCGTCGATGCAGGACTCCATCTCCTTCAACGACGTGTCGGTGACGTCGGAGACGATCATGTGGAACCCGTAGTCGACCGCGCACCGGCCGTCCGCCTTGGCGTGCCACTTGTCCAGGGTGGACAGCAGCGAGGAGCCCTTGGGCTGCACGGCGAAGTCGATGATCGTGGTGGTGCCGCCCCACGCCGCCGCGATCGTGCCGGTCTCGAACGTGTCGGCGGAGAACGTGCCGCCGAACGGCATCTCCATGTGGGTGTGCCCGTCGATGCCGCCGGGGATCACGTACTTGCCCGTGGCGTCGACGGTCTCGTCCGCCCGCGCGGGGAAGCCGGGCGCGAGCAGCGCGGCGATCTTCTCGCCGTCCACCAGCACGTCGGCCTCGAACGCGCCGGTGGCGTTCACCACCGTGCCGCCCTTGATGAGGATGCTCACGGCCGCACCAGCCCTTCGTAGGTGTCGGGGCGGCGGTCGCGGTAGAACGCCCACAGGTTCCGGACCTCGGCCAGCAGGTCCATGTCCAGGTCGCGCACCACGACCTCCTCCTCGGTGTCGGAGGCCGCCTCGCCCACGAGCTGCCCCCGTGGGTCGGCGAAGTACGACTGGCCGTAGAAGTCGTTGTCGCCCAGCGGTTCCACGCCGACGCGGTTGATCGTGCCGACGTAGTACTCGTTGGCCACGGCCGCCGCGGGCTGCTCCAGCCGCCACAGGTACTCGGACAGGCCGCGGCTGGTCGCCGACGGGTTGAACACGATCCGGGCGCCGTTCAGCCCGAGCTCCCGCCAGCCCTCCGGGAAGTGCCGCTCGTAGCAGATGTAGACGCCGACCTTGCCCACCGCGGTGTCGAACACCGGGTAGCCGAGGTTGCCCGGCTTGAAGTAGAACTTCTCCCAGAACCCCTTGACCTGCGGGATGTGGTTCTTGCGGTGCTTGCCGAGGTACGTGCCGTCCGCGTCGATCACCGCGGCGGTGTTGTAGTAGATCCCCGGCTGCTCCTCCTCGTACATCGGCACGACGAGCACGACGCCGAGCTGCCCCGCCAGCTCGCACATCAGGTCGGTGGTCGGGCCGTCGGGGATGCCCTCGGTGTAGGAGTAGTAGTCCGCGTCCTGCACCTGGCAGAAGTACGGCCCGTAGAACAATTCCTGCAGGCACACCACCTGCGCGCCCTGCGACGCGGCGGAGCGCACCGCCTCGACCGCGTTCGCGATCATCGACTCCTTGTCGCCGGTCCACTTCTGCTGCACCAGACCAGCACGGATGATGTTGCTCACGCGTTCTCCCTCCGTGGCGCCAGCACCAGGTAGGCGAGCATGCCGCCGACCAGGCCGACGACCCAGTTGTAGTCGTAGAGCGGTTTGAGGAACGGGATCAGGCCGTCGACCGGGAACGGCCCGCCGTGCGCGCCGCCGACCGCCAGCACCGAGCCGATCGCCGTGGCCACCACCGCGCGCCAGTTCCAGCCCGCCTTGAACCAGTACGCGCCCCGCCCGGCCAGGTACAGGTCCGGCAGCTCCAGCCGCGTCTTCGCCAGCACCCAGTAGCCGGCCACGAACACGCCCGCCACCGACGCCAGCAGGCCGCCGTAGAAGCCGAGCCAGGTGAAGATGTAGATGCTCGGGTCGGAGATCAGCCGCCACGGCTGGATCGCGATGCCGATCACGCCGGTGATCAGGCCGCCGACCGCGAAGGTGATCTTCTTCGGGAACGCGTTGGAGAAGTCGTAGGACGGGCTCACCACGTTTGCCGCGAGGTTCGCCGAGACCGTCGCCAGCACCAGTGCCACCAACGCCACCAGCACCACCGCGGTGCTGTCGAACCGGCTCGCCAGCTCCGCCGGGTCCCAGATCGCCTCGTCGTACAGCGCCATCGCGCCCGAGGTGGTCAGGATGGCCACGATCGCGATGAACGACATCGTGGTCGGCAGGCCGAGGACCTGGCCGAGCACCTGCTTGCGCTGGCTGCCGCCGAACCGGGTGAAGTCCGGCATGTTCAGCGACAGCGTCGACCAGAACGCGATCATGGCCATCAGCGACGGGAAGAACACCTTCCAGAAGTCGACGCCCCAGCCGAGCTTGGACGGCTCCGACAGGATCGGGCCGAACCCGCCCGCCTTCACCGCCACGTAGCCGAGCAGGATCAGGAAACCCACGCTGACCAGCGGCGCGGTCCAGTTCTCGAACCGGCGGATCGCCTCCATGCCGCGCCAGATGATCAGCATCTGCAGCACCCAGAACGCCAGGAAGCACAGCCACAGCGTCCACACCTGGCCCAGCACGACCGGCGCGTGCACCCACCCCTCGCCCGCCAACCGGCCCACGATGACGTGCAGCGCCTTGCCGCCGACCCAGGTCTGGATGCCGAACCACGCGCACGCGATGAACGCGCGCAGCAACGCCACCAGGTTCGCGCCGCGGATGCCGTAGAACGCGCGGGCGAACACCGGGAACGGGATGCCGTACTTCGTGCCCGCGTGGCTGTTGAGCAGCATCGGGACCAGCACGATCAGGTTGCCCAGGGTGATGGTCAGGAACGCCTGCACCCAGTCCATCCCCAGCGCCACCAGCGACGCGGCCAGCGTGTAGCTGGGGATGTTGTGCGCCATGCCCATCCACAGCGCGAAGAAGTTGTAGGTGGACCAGGTGCGCCGCTCCAGCGGCACCGGCGCCAGGTCGGAGTTGTAGTGCGGGCTGTCCGCGATCGCGGAATGATCACGCAGCTCGACGCGGCCGTCGGGATCGGCTGTGACCTGGGTTGCGGAGTCAAGGGCCATCGGTCACTTCCCTGTTACGCTCGTGAAACACCCTTCGTGCGGGCGGTTCGGCGCGATTTCCATCCCGGCATCCTCCGGTCGGCCCGCGCGCGTGGGCAGTGGCAAAGTGTCCACGCTTGCCATGATCAGGGCACACTCTGTCCATTGCCACTCAAGCCGCTGGTCCGGGCCGGTGCGCGTGGTCCCGGCCGGCCCTCGACTGGCGGGTGAGCGGTGTCCTAACGTCCGTTGGATGAAGCTCGAACTGCGGCACCTGCGGGTCGTCTGCGCGATCGCGGACGCGGGCAGCCTGTCGAAGGCGTCCTCCCTCTTAGGCCTGGCGCAACCCGCCCTCACGGCCCAACTGCACCGGATCGAAGGTCTGCTCGGCGGCAAGCTGTTCGAGCGCGACCACAAGGGCGCCCGGCCGACCGTGCTCGGCGAACTCGTGCTGGAGCGGGCGCGCGTGCTGCTGCCCGCGTTCTCCCGGTTGCAGGAGGACGCGACGCGCCTGCTGGACGACACCGCGCCCGGCGACCGGTACCGGGTCGGCGCGGTGAACGGCCCGATGCTCGGCGGGCTGGTGCACCGGCTCACCGAGGCGCACCCCGGCGCGCACGTCTCCACGCAGGTGTCGTGGTCCGGGCGGGAGCTCTCCGCCATGGTCGCCGCGGGCCGGCTGGACTACGTGCTGGTCGGCGTGTGCGGGGACGCGCCGCCGCCGTCGGAGCACGGGCTGACGTGGCACGTGATCGCGGTCGACCCGGTGTTCGTGCTGATGCCCGAGGACCACCCGTTCACCGTGCTGGGCGAGGTGGAGCTGGGTGCGCTGAAGGACACGCAGTGGGCCGTGACGCCGGGTGACGGCTGCTTCGGCGACTGCTTCGTGGCCGCGTGCAGCCGGGCCGGCTTCACCCCGCGCACCATGTACGAGGTCGACATCAACAGCTGCATCGACCTGGCCTCCTCCGGCGACGCGGTCGCGCTGTGCCAGCCCACGTTCCGCCGCACGCCGGGCCTGGTCGCGATGCCGCTGGCGGGCGCGCCGCTGCGGTGGCGGCACCTGATCGGCTGGGACCCGGAAGGGCCGGCCGCCGCGTTCGGCCCGCAGGTGCTCCGCTACGCCGCCGAGGCCTACCGGGAGACCGCCGAGCGCAACCCGCGCTACGCGGGCTGGTTGCCGGCGCACCCGGAGTACGGCGCGGTGCCGCCTCAGGCGTTGGTCTGACCTCGCCCGGCCCGGGTTCGGGGCGCTCGCCCTGGACATCGGACCGGGACTTCGTGCTCGGGCAAGGCGGCCATCACCGCGTCTTATGACCTAAGTGGTATTACCGCGAACGGATCGGCGGACCTACTTTCACGGGGAATCCCTGCCCTCCTTCGAGGAGAATTCCCCATGTCAGCACTGTTGAGACCGATCGCGCTCGCCGCGGCGCTCGTCGCGGCGGGGATCCTGACCCCCGCCGCCGCGCAGGCGGCGCCCGCGGGCCAAGAGGCCGAGGTCCTGGCCGCCATCCAGCGCGACCTCGGCCTGGACGCCGACCAGGCGCGTGCCCGGCTGGCCGCCGACGAGCGCTCCGCCGACACCGCGCGCGGCCTGCGCAAGCGGCTGGACGGCCGGTTCGGCGGCGCGTGGGTCGACTCGTCCGGCACGCTCACCGTCGGCGTGACCCGCGCGTCCGACGTGGACCAGGGCGGCGTGCGGACGAAGCTCGTCCAGCGCAGCGAGGCCGACCTGGACGCGGTGAAGTCCGCACTGGACGCGAACGTGGCGCGCGCGCCGAAGTCCGTGCCCGGCTGGTACGTCGACCTGCCCACCAACACCGTCGTGGTCAAGTCGCACCCCGGCGGCCTCGCCGCGGCACGCGCGTTCGTCGCGTCGTCCGGTGTCGCGGCGTCGGCCGTCCGGTACGCCGCCACCACCGAGGCCCCGCGCCCGCTGATCGACGTGATCGGCGGCAACGCCTACAACATCGGCAGCGGCACCCGCTGCTCGGTCGGCTTCTCCGTGAACGGCGGGTTCGTCACCGCCGGGCACTGCGGCTCCACGGGCGCGTCGACGTCCAACCCGAGCGGCACGTTCCGCGGGTCGAGCTTCCCCGGCAACGACTACGCCTGGGTGCAGGTCGCCGCGGGCAACACCCCGCGCGGCCTGGTCAACAACTACTCCGGCGGCACGGTGTCGGTCGCGGGCTCCCAGGACGCGCCGGTCGGCTCGACCGTGTGCCGCTCCGGGTCGACCACGGGCTGGCACTGCGGCACCATCCAGGCCCGCAACTCGTCGGTGACCTACCCGCAGGGCACGGTGACCGGCCTGATCCAGACCACGGTGTGCGCGGAGCCGGGTGACTCGGGCGGCTCGCTGCTGGCCGGCACCCAGGCGCAGGGCGTCACGTCCGGCGGCTCGGGCAACTGCCGCACCGGCGGCACCACCTACTTCCAGCCGGTCAACGAGATCCTCCAGGTCTACGGCCTCACCCTGGTGACCAGTGGCGGCGGCGACCCCGACCCGCCGACGGGCTGCCAGAACTCGGAGACCACCTACAACGGCTCCCTCGGCGCGGGCGGTCAGGCGTACCAGCCGAACAACAGCTACTACCAGTCCACGGTGTCGGGGGCGCACGTCGGCTGCCTGGCTGGCCCGGGCGGCGCCGACTTCGACCTCTACCTGGAGAAGTGGAACGGCAGTTCCTGGGCGGTCGTGGCCAAGGGCGACAGCCCCGCCGCGAGCGAGACGGTCAACTACAACGGCACACCCGGCTACTACCGCTACCGCGTGCACGCGTACAGCGGCTCGGGCAGCTACACGCTCGGGGTCACGAACCCCTAGCCCGGGGGGAAGAAGCCGCCGCGGGACCGTGTCGCCCTTACGTCTCCCCGACACGGTCCCGCGCGGCCACGATCCGCCAACGGGGGCGGGCGGCCCCGCGGTTCCGGTACCCCGACCCCGGACCCGCGGGGCTCTCACCACCGCCCGCGCACCGCATCGGCCTCGGGGTGGCCGATCCCGGTGAACAGCTCCCACGACTCCCGCCAGGCGCGACGGGCGTCGTCGTGCCGCCCGAGCGCGGCGTGCGAGTCGCCGAGACGGCACAGCGTGTACGCCCGCGACCAGCGGTCACCGAAGTCGCGGTGGCACTCGAGAGCCTCCTCGAACCGCGCCACGGCACCCTCGAAGTCGCCGATGCGGTGGTGGATGCGCCCCAGCCCTTCGGTGGCGTCCGCGTAGCTGATCCGGTCGCCGGAGCCGGCCATCATGTCGATCACCTGGTGGAAGCGGTCGCGCGCTTCGTCGAGGTCGCCCACGCCGACGAGCGCGCGGCCGAGCTGGATGCGGGCGTTGACCCGGCGCGCGCGGTGACCGGTGGCATCGGCGATGGCGACCGCCCGCTGGGCGTGGGAGTGCGCGTCCTCGACCGCGCCGCGGCGCTCGTGCGCCAGGCTGATCGCCTCGTGGGCATGTGCTCGACTGGTGTCCCCGGCGGGGATCGCCAACGCCCGGTTCAGGACCTCGACCGCCTCCAGGTACCGCCCGCTGAGCGTGTACACCCGGCCGAGCACGCACAGCACCAGCGCCTCGATCCCGCGGTCGCCCAAGGCCCGGGCCGCCGCCAACGCGTCGAGCTGGGTGGCCTCCCAGTCGCGCCACCTGCCGCTGCGCCCGAAGTACGACGACAAGGCCCACGGCAGCCGCCACGTGTGACCGGTGAAGCCCTCGCGGACGGCGAGGTCCACCGCCGCCAGGAGGTTTCCGTGCTCGGCGGTGAACCAGTCCCACGCCGAGCCGAGGTCCGGCACCTCGGGCAGGACGACGCCGGGCCGGGCGGGTTCGAGGGGGATGGGGTCGCGGTGGGGGTAGAGCTGCCGTTCACCGGCGAAACCGGCGTGCAGGTAGCAGTCGAGCATCCGGGTCACCGCCGCGTGCGTCTCCTCCGTCGTCTCCTCTTCCGCCGCCCGCTCCGCGGCGTACTCGCGCAGCAGGTCGTGGTGGCGGTACCGGCCGGCTGAGCGCACCTCCAGCAGGGCCGCACCGGTCAGCTCGCCCAGCAGGCGTCGCGTCCGCGGCGCGGGCAGGCCCACCAGGCTCGCCGCCGCGGGCACCCCGACGTCCGCGCCGGGGTGCAGGCCCAAGAGGCGGAACAACCTCGCCGCGTCCTCGGACAACGTGCGGTAGGACCAGTCGAAGACCGCCCGGATGTCCAAACCGTCCCCGGTGGACAACTCGGCGATCTCGGTCACCAACTCGCCGACGCCCAGGTGCGGCTCGGTCGTCGCCCGGCTGCCCGCGATGGCCAACGCGATCGGCAGCCGCGCGCAGCGCTCGACCAGCTCGTCGACCGCCCGGCGTTCCGCCCGCGCCCGGTCCGCGCCCAGGTAGGTCGAGAGCAGCTCACGGGCCTCCACCCCGGACAGGAAGTCGAGCACCAGCGGCTTGGCCTGCTCACGTGCCACCAGACCGGCGAGGCGATTGCGACTGGTCACCAGCACGACGCAGGTGGGGCTGCCCGGCAGGAGCGGCCGGACCTGGTCGGGGTCGCGCGCGTTGTCGAGCAGGATCAGCATGCGCCTGCCCTCGACGTGGCTCCGGTAGAGCGCGACCTGCGCCGCCAGGTCCACCGGGATGCGCTCTTCGGGCACCTGGAACGCGTCGAGGAAGCCGCGCACCGCGGTGGCCGGGTCGATCGGGCCGCGCGGGTCGAAGCCCCGCAGGTCCACGTACAGCTGACCATCGGGGAACCGGTCGCGTTCCCGGTGCGCCCAGTGCACCGCCAACGTCGTCTTCCCGATGCCGGCGGTGCCGCCGATCGACGTGATCAGCAGGGTGGACTGGCGATCGACCTGCGCGGACAGGAAGTCGAGGGCGTCCGCACGTCCGACGAAGTGCGGCACGGCCGGCGGCAGTTGGTTGATAGGGGCGGGTGGTGCGGGGTGGACGTGCACGCCGCCGTGGATGGCGCCGGCTTGCAGGACCGGACCGTGCACCGGTCCGACCACCCCGTTGTGTAACTCGTCCACGCAGCCAGTGTGCCTCGATCGGGTGGGGTGTGGACACGGAGCGTCAGTCACCTGATCGAGCGGTCAAGGGTGGGGGTGGTTCCGGTCGATGCGGAGTAGGTCAACTTGCAGGTCCCCAACCAGGTTAGGAAAACCGTGTCCGGATACCGCACGCGCGGACTCCTGCGTGCCGCCGCCCTGCTCGCCGTTGGTACGTCCCCGCTCCTCGCCTCCGCCGCCTCCGCGGCGGAGGGGCCCACCGAGATCGTCGACGGCACGATCGGCAAGATCGGCAACGCCCCCGAGATCGGCCTCGACGCGACCAGGCCCGTCACCGACCTGCTCAGCGGTCAGGCCGTGAAGCTGCCCGTGCCGCTGCCCGGCGGCACGTCGGACGTCACGGCGCCCAAGGTGGCCGCACCGGCCGCGCTGAAGGCACCCGAGGCGCCCGGGCTGCCGTTCGTGGGCGACGTCCTCGCGCCGCAGGCCCGCGCCCTGCCCGAACTGCCGGAACTGCCCTTGAAGCCGGCGATCTCCGGCCCGGCCGAGACGCCCGACCTGGCCGGCGAGCTCGGCAAGCTGCCGGTCCCGCTGGGCTGAGTCGCTTCAGGTGGGCGGGCGGGGTAGCTGAGGATCCCGCTCGCCCATCTCCTGCACCAACAGCGCCACGTACAGCGAGAGCACGGACTCCGGGTCCTCCAGGGACACCCCGAGCACCTGCTCGATCCGGCTCAGCTGCTGGTAGTACGCCGTGCGCGACAGGTGCGCGGCCGCCGCCGCGGCGGACTTGTTGCCGCCGTGCTCGCAGAAGCACCGCAGCAGCTCCACCAACCGGGTGCCCTGGTTGGCGTCGCGCGACAGCAGCGTCCCCAGCTCACGGTCCGCGAACGCGACCACCCGCTCGTCCTCCCGCAGCAGGTGCAGCAACCCGCGCAGCCGCACGTCGTCCAGCCGGTGGTAGAGCCTGGTCCCCGGCGACCGCAGCGCCGCACCCGCCACGTGCGCCGCCTCGCCCAACGACCGCCGCACGTCCGGCACCGCGGTCACGGTCGTGCCGACGGCCACCACCACCGGCAACGCGTGCTGCGTCGCCGCCGCCCGCCGGTGCACCTCCCGCGCCAACCGCCGCAGCACGCCGTCCAACCCCGCCTGCGGCGGCAACGACAGCAACGCCCGCACGCTCGTGTCGTCCACGACGCCGACCAGCGCGGGCACGGTCACCCGCCGCGCCGCCAACGCCGTCGCCTCGGCCAGGTCCCGCAGCACCTCCTGCGACGCCAACGCCTGCGCGGGCGCGCTCGCCGTCCCCGGCCGGATCGCCACGCCGACGAGCTGCCGCCGTTCCAGCGGCACGCCGAGCGCCGCCGCCCGCGTCGGCAGGTCGTGCGGCGGCTGCCCGAGCAGCTGCGTGAGCAGCGTCCGGTGCGTCTGCCGTTCCAACGACTCCCGGTCCCGCGCCACCAGCCGGTGCACGGCCAACGCCGACGCGGCCCGTTCGGCCACCACGACGTGCCGGTGCGGCGGCTGCTCGGGCGTCAGCAGCACCAGCCGGCCCCAGTCCGCGCCACGCGCGCCGACCACGGTCACCAACCACCCGGCCTGCTCGTGGTACGCGGTCCGCTCGGACACGGCCACCGCGCGTGAGCGCTGGCCCCAGTCGGCCAGCAGCGCGGTCGGGTCCTGACCGGCCGCGTCGTAGGCCAGCACCTCGTGCCCCAACGTCTCCAGCACCACCGGCAGCCCGGCCGTCCGGGCCACCTCCCGCAGCACCTCGGCGGGCTCGGCGCCTGCCACGGTCAACGCGGTGAACGCCTCGTGCACCTGCTCGGCCGCCCGCAGCTCGGTCAGCTGCGCGTCCACGATCAGCGACACCACGGCCTCGGTCACCGACACGAACCGGGTCTCCCGCGCCAACGTGACCAGCGGCAGCTCGTGCTGCTCGGCGGCGGCGACCAGCGCGCCCGGCACCGCGTCGCTCCACCGCCGCACCAGCTCGACGACCAGCCCGGACGCGCCGACCGACGCGAGGTCGGCGACGTAGCGGCGCAGCCCGTCCGGGTCGTCGGGCAACGCGATGCCGGTGGTCAGCACCAGTTCGCCGCCGCGCAGCAGGTGCGCGATGTCGGCCACCTCGGCGACGTGCACCCACCGCACCCGGCGGCCCATCCCGGCCGCGCCCGCGACCACGGCGGGCTCGCCGCGCCGGACCACGGGCAGGGCCAGCGCTTCGGCAACCGTGGGGTACATGGACACAACGTAATCCGCCGGGCCGGAAAGCGGTACAGGTTGTCCATGGCGGCCCTCCGCGCCGCCGACCACACTCCACGGGAGGGACCTACGACCGGAGGACGCGATGGGACACGAGGAGCTGCTCGCCCGGCACCGCGCGGTGATGCCCGACTGGATGGCCCTCTACTACGAGCGCCCGATCGAGCTGGCGAGCGCGAGCGGACGCCGCGTCACCGACCGCGAAGGCCGCACCTACCTGGACTTCTTCGCCGGCATCCTGACCAACGCGGTCGGCTACGACGTCGCCGAGATCTCCGACGCGATCCGGTCCCAGCTCGCGACCGGCGTGCTGCACAGCTCCACGCTCTACCTGATCCGCTCGCAGGTCGAGCTGGCCGAGAAGATCGCCGAGCTGTCCGGCATCCCGGACGCCAAGGTGTTCTTCACCAACTCCGGCACCGAGGCCAACGAGACGGCGCTCATGCTGGCCACCCAGTTCCGCCGCAGCGACCAGGTCCTCGCGCTGCGCAACTCCTACCACGGCCGCGCGTTCGCCACGGTCGCGATCACCGGCAACCGGGGCTGGTCGGCGTCCTCGCTCAGCCCGGTGAAGGTCAGCTGGGTGCACGGCGGCTACCGGTTCCGCAGCCCGTTCAAGGACCTCTCCGACGCCGACTACGTCAAGGCGTGCGTCGCGGACCTGCGCGAGGTGATCGAGACGACCACCGCGGGCGACGTGGCGTGCATGATCGCCGAGCCGATCCAGGGCGTCGGCGGGTTCTCCTCGCCGCCGGACGGGTTGTTCGGCGCGTTCAAGGAGGTGCTGGACGAGTACGGCATCCTCTTCGTCTCCGACGAGGTGCAGACCGGCTGGGGCCGCACCGGGGAGCACTTCTGGGGCATCCGGTCGCACGGCGTGACGCCCGACGCGATGACGTTCGCCAAGGGCCTCGGCAACGGCCTCGCGATCGGCGGCGTGGTCGCGCGCGGCGACCTGATGGACTGCCTGACGGCCAACTCGCTGTCCACGTTCGGCGGCAACCCGATCGCCACGACGGGGGCCCTGGCCACGCTGAACTACCTGCTCGACCACGACCTGCAGGCCAACGCCGCCAAGCTCGGCGAACGGCTGATCGACGGGTTGCGCGACATCGCGGCGGACCGGCCCTCGGTCGGCGACGTGCGCGGCAAGGGTTTGATGATCGGCATCGAGCTGGTGGGCCCGGACGGCGCGCCGGACGCGGCGCGGGCGGTCGCCGTGCTGGAGGGCACGCGGGAACGCGGCCTGCTGGTGGGCAAGGGCGGCCTGTACGGCAACGTCATCCGCCTCGCGCCGCCGATGAGCTTGACCGAGGACGAGGTCGAGGAAGCGCTCGGCATCCTGGAGGACGTGCTGTGAACACGAGCAGGGTCTCGCACTGGATCGGCGGCAAGCCTTGGAACGGCGAGAGCGCGCGCTCCGGTGACGTGTTCGACCCCGCGACCGGGCAGGTGGCGAGCCGGGTCGACTTCGCCGACGAGTCCACCGTGGACGCGGCGGTGGCTGCGGCGCGCGAGGCGTTCGGGTCGTGGCGCAGCGCGTCGCTGACGCAGCGGTCGAACGTGATGTTCGCGTTCCGCGAGCTGCTGAACGCGCGCAAGGGCGAGCTGGCCGCGATCGTCACCGCCGAGCACGGCAAGGTGCTGTCCGACGCGGCGGGGGAGGTGCAGCGCGCGCTGGAGGCCGTGGAGTTCGCGTGCGGCATCCCGCACCTGCTCAAGGGCGGGTTCAGCGAGAACGCGTCCACCCGGGTCGACGTGTACTCGATCCAGCAGCCGCTGGGCGTGGTCGGCGTGATCTCGCCGTTCAACTTCCCGGCCATGGTGCCGCTGTGGTTCGTGCCCAACGCCATCGCGTGCGGCAACGCCGTGGTGCTCAAGCCGTCGGAGAAGGACCCCTCGGCGGCGAACTTCATCGCGGAGCTGTTCGCCGAGGCCGGATTGCCCGACGGCGTGCTGAACGTCGTGCACGGTGACAAGGTCGCCGTGGACCGGCTCCTGGAGCACCCGGACGTGAAGGCGGTGTCGTTCGTGGGGTCGACACCGATCGCGCGCTACGTCTACGAGACCGGCACGCGGCACGGCAAGCGCGTGCAGGCGCTGGGCGGCGCGAAGAACCACATGGTCGTGCTGCCGGACGCGGACCTGGACCTGGCAGCGGACGCGGCGGTGTCGGCGGGCTTCGGCTCGGCGGGCGAGCGGTGCATGGCGATCTCGGTCGTGGTCGCGGTGGACCCGGTCGGCGACGAGCTGGTGGCCAAGGTCGTGGACCGGATGGAGAAGCTGCACGTCGGCGACGGCCGCCGGCCCGGCTGCGAGATGGGACCGCTGGTCACGGGCGCGCACCGCGATCGCGTGCTGTCCTATGTAGACAACGGACAGGCCGAAGGGGCGTCGTTGGTGGTGGACGGCCGGCAGCACGCGATCGACGGCGCCGCCGAGGGGTTCTGGCTCGGGCCGACGCTGTTCGACCACGTCGGCACGGACACGGCGCTCTACCGGGACGAGATCTTCGGGCCGGTGCTGTCGGTGCTGCGGGTGGCGACGTACGACGACGCGCTGGACGTGGTCAACGCCAACCCGTACGGCAACGGCACGGCGATCTTCACCAACGACGGCGGCGCGGCGCGGCGGTTCCAGAACGAGGTCGAGGTCGGCATGGTGGGCGTGAACGTGCCCATCCCGGTGCCGGTCGCGTACTACTCGTTCGGCGGGTGGAAGGACTCGCTGTTCGGCGACTCGCACGCGTACGGGCCCGAGGGCGTGCACTTCTTCACCCGCACCAAGGTCGTCACCGGCCGGTGGCTCGACCCGTCGCACGGCGGGGTGAACCTCGGCTTCCCCCAGAACACGTGAGGGCGCTGGTGGAGCGGTTCTACGCCGACGCGTGGAACCGCTGGGACGACTCGGTGGTCGACGGGCTGCTGGCCCCGGACTTCACGTTCCGGGGCTCGCTCGGCGACACCGTGCGCGGGCGGTCCGGCTGGCGGGCGTACCGCGACCGGGTGCGCGCCGCCGTGCCGGACTTCCACAACGAGGTCACCGCGCTCGTGGTCGAGGGCGACGCCGCAGCGGCACGCCTGCGCTACACCGGGCACCACCGCGGGGTGCTGCTCGGCGTGCCCGGGACCGGCGCGCTCGTCGACTACAGCGGCGCCGCCTTCTTCACCGCGCGCGGCGGGTTGCTGGCGGACGCCTGGGTGCTGGGCGACCTCGACGCGTTGCGCGCCCAGCTCACCTCTGCGCCGCCAACGCCTGGGGGAGCGGGTCGTACTGGCTGAACCGGCGGGTGTAGGTGCCGGTGCCCGAGGTCAGCGAGCGCAGTTCCACCGCGTACCGGAGCAGTTCGGTGGCGGGCACCTCGGCGCGGATCACCGTGTACCCCGGGCTCTCCGCCTCCGTGCCGAGCACCCGGCCGCGTCGGCTCGACAGGTCTCCCAGCACGGTGCCGAGGTGGTCGTCGGGCAGTCGCACGGTCACCTCGTCGACGGGTTCGAGCAGGCACGTCTTGCCGTTCGCGGCGGCCTCCTTCAACGCCAGCGCGCCGGCGGTCTGGAACGCGGCGTCCGACGAGTCGACCGAGTGCGCCTTGCCGTCCACCAGCGTGACGCGGACGTCCACCACGGGGTGGCCGCCCGACAGGCCGCGTTCGAGCTGGGCCCGCACGCCCTTCTCGACGCTCGGGATGAACTGGTTGGGCACCGCGCCGCCGACGATCTTGTCCACGAACTCGAAGCCGGACCCGCGCGGCAGGGGGTCGACCACGATGTCGCACACCGCGTACTGGCCGTGCCCACCGGACTGCTTCACGTGCCGCCCGTGGCCCTTGGCCTGGCTCGCGAACGTCTCCCGCAACGCCACCCGCACCGGCTCGGTGTCGACCTCCGCGCCGCCTGCGCGCAACCGCGCCAGCACGACGTCCGCGTGCGCCTCGCCCATGCACCACAGCACCAGCTGGTGGGTCTCGGCGTTGCGCTCCAGCCGCAGCGTGGGGTCGCCCGCGACCAGCTTGCCCAGGTTGCGCGCCAGGTTGTCCTCGTCGCTGCGGCTGCGCGGGACGACGGCCACCGGCAGCAGCGGTTCCGGCATCTCCCACGGCGCCACCAGCAGCGGCTTCTCCGGAGCCGACACCGTGTCGCCGGTCTCGGCGGAGCCGAGCTTGGTCAACGCGCACAGGTCGCCCGCCACGCAGTACGGCACCTCGCGCAGGTTCGCGCCCAGCGGCGAGTAGACGTGCGCCACGCGTTCGTCGACGTCGTGGTCCTCGTGACCGCGGTCGGCCATGCCGTGACCCGACACGTGCACCGGGCGTTCGGGGCGCAGCGTTCCGGAGAACACGCGCACCAGCGACACCCGGCCCACGTACGAGTCGACCGCCGTGCGCACGACCTCGGCCACCAGCGGGCCGTTCGGGTCGGCGGCCAGGCGCGGCTGCGGGATGCCGTCCACGCCGGTGACCTGGGGCAGCGGGTGCTCCAGGGGAGAGGGGAACGCGCGGGCGATGCCGTCGAGCATTTCCGGCAGGCCGAGACCGGTCAACGCGCACACCGGCATCACGGGGTGGAACGAGCCGCGCGCGACCGCCGTCTCCAGGTCCGCGACGAGCGTCGCCTGGTCGATCTCCTCGCCGCCGAGGTAGCGGTCCATCAGGGTCTCGTCCTCGCTCTCCGCGATGATCCCCTCGATGAGCGCGTTGCGCTCCTCCTCGAAGCGGGGGTCGTCGGTGGTGAGCAGGTTGACCAGCCCGTCGCCGTCGGGCAGGTACAGCGGCACGACGCCCGCGCCGAACGCCGCCTGGCACGCGGCGATCTCGCCCGGCACGTCGGCGCGCTGGTGGTCGGTGCGGGCGACCACGACCGCCCGCGGCATGCCGACCATCGCGCACTCCTCCCAGAGCGCGACCGTGGCCGGGTCGACGCCTTCCGCCGCGCTGACCACGAACAGCGCCGCGTCGGCCGCGCGCAGGCCGGCGCGCAACTCGCCGACGAAGTCCGCGTAGCCGGGCGTGTCGATGAGGTTGATCTTGATGTCGCCGTGCTGGACCGGGGCGACCGCGAGACCGACCGACCGCTGCTGGCGCACCGCGGCGGGGTCGTGGTCGCACACCGTGTTGCCCTCGGTGACCGATCCTGGTCGGGTCAGCACGCCGGTGCTGGCGAGCAGGGCCTCGGCGAGCGTCGTCTTGCCGGAACCGGACGGGCCGACCAGCACGACGTTGCGGACCTTGGCCGGGTCGTCCACAGCGACCGCGCCTGCCGAGTGGCCGTTGTCGGAGTGTTTGCTGCCCATTGGGACCACCCTCCACAAGTATTTAGTGTTCGATCTCACACCCGTGGGGCGCGGGGGACAACCCCAAGCGGCCACACCCAACCCGGCAGGAGGAATCCGGACGGAGGCCGCGCCCACCTCAGCCGCACGTCGCCGCGTCGTCGACCGGCCCGCCGCCAAGCCGGCGGGTGGCGTGCACCACTACCTGCGAAGGAAGTGGAAGTGGCCTGCCGAGAACGTGCCTGATTGGCATGCTTCGGCGGTCCACGTCGGCCGTACCATGGTGGTGTTCGCCCCCTACTTCGAGAAAGGCTGGTCGTGACCACTTCACCCGACGCCGGCACCCAGGTCACCGGCACTTCCCGCGTCAAGCGGGGCATGGCGGAGATGCTCAAGGGCGGCGTGATCATGGACGTGGTCAACGCCGAGCAGGCCAAGATCGCCGAGGACGCCGGCGCCGTCGCCGTCATGGCGTTGGAGCGGGTGCCAGCCGACATCCGCGCGCAGGGCGGCGTGTCCCGGATGAGCGACCCGGACATGATCGACGGCATCATCGCCGCGGTGTCGATCCCGGTCATGGCCAAGGCCCGCATCGGTCACTTCGTCGAGGCGCAGGTGCTGCAGTCCCTCGGCGTGGACTACATCGACGAGTCCGAGGTGCTGACCCCGGCCGACTACGCCAACCACATCGACAAGTGGCAGTTCACCGTGCCGTTCGTGTGCGGTGCGACGAACCTGGGCGAGGCGCTGCGCCGCATCACCGAGGGCGCGGCGATGATCCGCTCCAAGGGCGAGGCCGGCACCGGTGACGTCTCCAACGCCACCACGCACATGCGCAAGATCCGCGCGGAGATCCTGCGGTTGCAGAACCTGCCCGCGGACGAGCTGTACGTCGCGGCGAAGGAGCTCCAGGCACCGTACGAGCTGGTCCGCGAGGTCGCCGAGGCGGGCAAGCTGCCGGTCGTCCTGTTCACCGCGGGCGGCATCGCCACGCCGGCCGACGCGGCGATGATGATGCAGCTCGGCGCGGAGGGCGTGTTCGTCGGTTCGGGCATCTTCAAGTCCGGCAACCCGGCGCAGCGCGCGGAGGCGATCGTGAAGGCGACGACGTTCCACGACGACCCGGACGTGATCGCGAAGGTCTCGCGCGGCCTCGGCGAGGCGATGGTCGGCATCAACGTGGACGAGATCCCGGAACCCCACCGCCTGGCCGAGCGCGGCTGGTAATCCAGGACGTGACGAGCGGCCCGCCGGACTTCCCGGCGGGCCGCTTCTGCGTCAGGAGATTGAGCACCTCTCCGGTGATCAGTTCGGGGGCGGCGAGTTCGCTGGTCAGGACGCGGTGGCGGAGCGGTTGGACGGGCTCGGCGCCGATCAGTGCTTCGATCAGGGCCGAGGCGTCGATCACGATCGTCGCCACAGGTGCTTGAACAGTTCGTCGTGGTGGGCGTCCTGCTCGGCCCGGCAAGCGGCCAGGACGGCGACGGCGTTCGTGGGCTCGCCGGGGAACAGGTCGAGGTCCGCCATGACGTCCGACATGGTGGGGCCCCCGGTGAACTCGGCCTGGCGGTGCGCGACCTGCGCGCGTAGGCCGAAGGCGTGGTTGTCGGACACCTGATCCAGGTTAGTCCTGGGCATCGACATTCGCGTGCACCTCCCGTGGTGTCATGCGAGGTCTATCGGCTGGTCGACCGCCCGGCCTGATCGCTCGAACGTGCGTTCTAGACGTGCTCCGAGACCAGGAGGGCGGTCGTGCCCCTTTCGAGTGCTTGGGCCGTGTGCGGGACGTCGCCGGGGTACAGCAGGTAGTCGCCGGGACCCAGTTCGACCGGCTCCTCCCGCGGGCCGGCGAGCATGCGGCCGGTGCTGACGATCACGTGTTCCACGGTTCCCGGCATGTGCGGCTCGGACTCGCGGGCCGGGCCCGGTTCCAGTTGGAGCATGTAGATGTCACGCCGGGCGCCCGGCGGGCACGACGCCAGCAGCGTCGCGGTGTAGTGGGCGCGTTCCGAGTAGATCGCCGGACCCTCGCCCGCGCGGATCACCCGGATGCGCGGCGTCGGCGGGTCGACCAGGCGCGAGAACGGTACGCCGAGCGCGACGCCGAGCGCCCACAGGGTCTCCACGCTGGGATTCCCGCTCGCCGACTCCAGCTGGGACAACGTGGACTTCGCGATGCCCGCCCGCTTGGCCAGCTCGCTCAACGACAGCCCGACGCGCTCGCGCTCACGGCGCAGCGAGGCGGCGATGACGTCGAGCGGAGCCCCTGTGTTCGACATGACAGTCCAATCGTTCGGCTTGACGAACGCCTTGTCACTGTTCATCGTAAAAGACGATGCGTTCGACATGGCGAACCCTTGATGCCGAGCTGCTGCGTGACGTCGCCGCGGTAGCCGCCGGCGCCGCGGTCAGCGGCGCCTCGTTCGGCGCGATCTCCACCGGCGCGGGCCTGCCCTGGTGGCTGCCCGTGGTGATGTCGCTGCTCGTCTTCGCGGGCGGCTCGCAGTTCATGGCGGTCGGGGTGGTCGCCGCCGGTGGCAGCCCGGCCGCCGCCGTGCTCGCGGGCCTCCTGCTCAACATCCGCCACCTGCCGTTCGGTCTGGCGGTCGGCGACGTGCTGGGCAAGGGCCTGCTGCCACGGCTCGTCGGCAGCCACCTGCTGATCGACGAGACGACCGCGTTCGCACTGGCCCAGAGCGACCCGCGCAAGGCCAAGGCCGCTTACTGGTCGTGCGGCGTCGCGCTGTTCATCGCCTGGAACGTCGCCGTGGTCGCGGGCGCGCTGGTCGGCCGGAACATCGGCGACCCGGCCGCGTTCGGGCTTGACGCCGCGTTCCCCGCCGCCCTGCTCGCGCTCCTGCTGCCCGCGCTCAAGGACAAGGCCACCCGGCACGCCGCTCTGCTCGGCGCTGCCATCGCCCTGGCCACCACGCCGTTCCTGCCCGCAGGCGTCCCGGTGCTGTTCGCCCTGGGCGGCCTGCTGATCACCGCCCGACAGGAGGTCAAGCCGTGACGCTGACCGCGGTCCTCGTGCTCGCCGTGGGCACCTACGCGTTCCGCCTGGCCGGGCCGCTGCTGCGCGACCGCCTCACGCTGTCCGACCGGGTCAAGCTGCTGATGTCCACCTCGGCCACCGTGCTGCTGTTCGCCCTGGTCGCCACGGCCACGCTCACCAAGGGCCAGGGCTTCGCGGGCCTCGCCCTGCCGATCGGCGTCCTGGTCGCCGGTGTCGCGGCGTGGCGCAAAGCGCCGTTCGTCGTCGTGGTCGTGCTGGCCGCCGTGACGACCGCCGGCCTGCGCTTCGTCGGCGTGTCCTAGAGGTATTCGCGCAACCGCCCGGCGAGCCGGTGGCGGTCCTGGGTCGCGCCGAAGTCCGGCTCCGCGCCGCCCGTCCGGCCGGCCAGCACGTCGTCGACGAACTGCGCCACCTCGTCCGGCGGCGGCACGAGCGGCAGGCCGAGGTGCGCCACGACCACCGGCTTCTCGGTCGGATCGGTCTCCACCGCGATCGACCAGCCGCGCTGCTCGTTCCACAGCAGCATCAGGTCGGGTCCCGGCCCCTCCAGGCCGAGGTACGCGGTGGCGGTGTCACTGACCTCGAACTCGGTGCCCTCGGGTGGCACGCCGATCTCCTCGGCCACCGCTTGCACGTACCGGGCCAGTCCGAGGCTGATCAGCGCACTGTCGTCCATGTCCTCATTCTGGACCTCTCCGCGCGCTCCCGGCCGCTCACCCGGCGATCGGGGCCGTGAGCCACGTCTCCGGGATGCCGAACGCGTCCACCAGGCCGCGCGCGTGCGGCCGCAACCGGCCGCACAACTCGTTCACCGCCTGGGACACCGCCTTCGCCCGCTGCGGCGTGAGCCTGCCGTGCTCCAGGAACCACGCCCGGTCCGCCTCGATCGTGCTCAACGCGTACAGGTCGCACACCTGGTCCAGCAACGCCGTGGCCTCCGGATCGCGGCACCGGTCCACCGCCGCCACGAACGCCTCCAGCACCACCCGGTCCACGTGGGCGCGCGCGGCGTGCAGCACGTGGTCCTGCGCGGCGTTGAACACGTCGAACGCGTCGTCCCGCGACGCGCGCCGCAACCTCCGCGCCAACCCCTCCAGCACGTGCTTCTCGCGGTCCTCGAACTGCCGCACCTGCCACCCCCGGTCCAGCAACGCGTCCGAGCTGCCCGACACCAACCGGTCGATGATCGCCCGCGCCGCCGTCCGCTCGATCACCACACCGACCGCCTGGTCCGCCACGAACCGCGCCATGCCCCACGGGTCCAGGTCGCCGACGTGATCGCGATAGCTGGTCAGCAACCCCTTCGCGACCAACTGCAGCAGCACCGTGTTGTCGCCCTCGAACGTCGTGAACACGTCGGTGTCCGCCTTCAACCCGGCGATCAGGTTCTCCGACAGGTACCCGGCCCCGCCGCACGCCTCCCGACACGTCTGGATCGTCTCCGTGGCGTGCCAGGTGGCCACCGCCTTCAACCCCGCCGCCCGCGACTCCAACTCCCGCTGCTGCCGGTCGTCGGCCACGTCGTGCAGCGCCGACACCAGCTCCTCCTGCGCGAAGTGCAACGCGTACGACGTCGCCAACGCGGGCAGCAACCGCCGCTGGTGCGCGAGGTAGTCGAGCACCACGACTTCCTCACCCGTGTCGGGCCGCGTGAACTGCCGCCGCGCCTCGCCGTACCGGACGGCCAACGCCAACGCCTTCTTCGTCGCGCTGCCCGCACCACCGGCCACGCTGATCCGCCCCCGGACCAACGTCCCGAGCATGGTGAAGAACCGCCTGCCCTCACCCTCGACGGGGCTGGAGTACGTGCCGTCCGGCGCGACGTCCCCGTACCGGTTGAGCAGGTTCTCCCGGGGCACCCGCACCCGCTCGAACCACAACCGCCCGTTGTCCACGCCGTTCAGCCCGGCCTTCGGCCCGCAGTCCTCGATCCGCACGCCCGGCATCGGCGCGCCGTGCTCGTCCCGGATCGGCACGAGCACCGCGTGCACGCCGTGCGTCACACCACCCGTCACCAACTGCGCGAACACCACCGCCATCCGCCCGTCACGCGCCGCGTTGCCGATGTAGTCCTTGCGCGCCGACGGGTCCGGCGTGTCGACGACGAACTCCTCGGTGTCCGGGTCGTACGTCGCCGTGGTGCGCAAGTGCTGCACATCCGACCCGTGCCCCGTCTCGGTCATCGCGAAGCAACCGGGCAACTCCAACGCCATGATCGCCCGCAAGTACCGCTCGTGGTGCTCCTCCGTCCCCAACGCCTGCACCGCACCACCGAACAACCCCCACTGCACACCGGCCTTCACCATCAACGACAGATCCCCGAACCCCAGGACCTCGAACGCCACCACCGACCCACCGACATCGTCCTGCCCGCCGTACTCGGCCGGGAACCCGATCAACGGGTGCCCACCGCCGGCCAACACGTGCATCTGCTCCAACACCCAGGCCCGGTACTCCTCGCGCCCCAGCTCACCAGCCGGCTTCAACCCGCCGAGCAACTCCAACGACCTCCGCCGCAACACCCCCCAACGCCCATCCAGCAACTCCCGCAACGCCTCAACCCCACCCGCCGCAATCCCCATACCCCTTTGCTAACACACCTCCACCCCACCGGCCCGCCGACAACCTCGCCCCACCTCTCACCCGACCCGCCCCACCGTCCACCGCCACGCCCTTCCTCCAACAGAAGGGCTTCGTGTCATCCCGCCGACCTGGCTCCGCCCTACCGCGCGTGTCAAGGGGGCACCTCCACCCCAACAGGAACGATGGGCTGGAACCGCCCCCTTGATACGTGTGGTAGCCCGTAGGGAGGTCGGTGGGATGACACGAAACCCGACCAACAACGGACCCGCCGCCGAACCGCCCACCCCGCCGTCATCCTGCTGATCTGCCCGTCCGGCGAGGACTCTTTCGCTCTTCAACGCCCTTACCCCGATCGGAGTAACACCCCTCCACCTCCAGGCGACCTCATCAGTGGCACCACTCTGGAGGCAACCCATGACTTTCCGTAATCGCCGCAGGCGGATCGCCATCACCGCCGCGCTCGCACTGACCACCCCACTGCTGGCACCACTGCTCCTGACCGGTCCCGCCGTCGCCGATCCCAACAACAACTCACCGGCCAAGCTCACCAAGGCCGTCACGCTCGACGGCGTGCTGCGCCACCTCGACGCGTTCCAAGCCATCGCCGACACCCACGGCGACCGGGCCGCCGGCAGGCTCGGCTACCAGGCGTCGGTCGACTACGTCGTCGACACGCTCACCACCGCCGGGTACGAGCCGACCGTGCAGCAGTTCGACTTCCCCTACACCGAGGAGAGGTCCGAACTCGAACAAGTCGCACCCACCCCCACGACCTACGTCGCCGGCCGCGACTTCACCCGCAACAACTTCACCCCGACCTTCATCGGCGAGGCCACCGCACCGGCCTACCCGGTCGACGTCGTCATCCCGCCCGGCCCGACACCGAACTCCAACAGCAGCGGCTGCGAGGCCGCCGACTTCTTCGGCTTCCCGATCGGCGGCATCGCGCTGCTGCAACGCGGCACGTGCGGCTTCGCCCAGAAGGTCCTGAACGCCCAGGCCGCGGGCGCCTCCGGCGTCGTCCTGTTCAACGAGGGCCAGCCGGGCCGCACCGGCCTGTCCACGCCGATCGGCGACACGCCCGGCCTCGCGATCCCGGTCGTCTTCGCCACCTACGCGGTCGGCGAGGCGCTCGCCACCAACGCTCCCCGGATCGTCCGGGTGAAGGTCGACTTCTTGTCCGACACGCGCACGGCGTGGAACGTGTTCGCCGAGTCGCGCGAGGGGTTGGCCGACAACACGGTGATGGCCGGCGCCCACCTCGACAGCGTGCAGGACGGCGCCGGGATCAACGACAACGGCACGGGTTCCGCCGCGCTGCTGGAGACCGCCGTCCAGATGGCCAAGGTCAAGACCAACAACCTGGTCCGGTTCGCGTGGTGGGGCGCCGAGGAGGAAGGTCTGCTCGGCTCCGAGCACTACGTCGCCACCCTGCCGCAGGCCGAGCTGGACCGGATCGCGCTGTACCTGAACTTCGACATGGTCGGCTCGCCGAACTACTTCAACGGCGTCTACGACGGTGACAACTCCAGCGGCACCGCCCCGCCCGGCTTCATCCCGCCGGGCTCGGCGGAGATCGAGGACGTGTTCGAGAAGTTCTACGCCGACCGCGGCGTGCCGTCGGAGGACACCGAGTTCTCCGGCCGGTCCGACTACGGCCCGTTCATCCAGGTCGGCATCCCGGCCGGCGGCCTGTTCACCGGCGCCGAAGGCACCAAGACCGCCGCCCAGGCGGCCCGCTACGGCGGCGTCCCGGGCGCCGCGTTCGACCCGTGCTACCACCAGCCGTGCGACAGCCTCACCCCGGTGGACGACGGCGCCGACCCCGCGCTGTACGCGCAGCTGGACGCCGCCTACGACCTGCGCGGCAACGTCAACGCCGTGGCTCTCGACGTCAACTCCGACGCCGTCGCCACCGCCGTCATCACCTTCGCCTTCGACACCTCGACCGTGAACAGCGTGCGCTCACCGGGCAAGTCCCACGGCTCTTCTTCGGTGCGCATCACTTCTTGACCTCACCGAACACCGAACACCGAACACGATCACCGATCACCGGCTTGACCTCACCGATCACCGATCACCGATCACCGCCCGCCGGCGGCACGGTGTGCTTGCGAACGTGCTGGAACAGCAGGTTCGTCTGCACCTCGCTGACCTCCCGGCGGGTGGTGAAGCGGTCGAGCACCAGGCGTTGCAGGTGGGCCGTGTCCGACACCGCGACGTGCACCAGGAAGTCCTCCGGCCCCGCCACGTGCGACATCGCCAGCACCTCCGGCAACGTCAGCACGTAGTCCATGAACGGCTCCACGATCGCCCTCGTGTGCGGCCGGACCCGCACCGCGATGATCGCCTGCACCGGTCGTCCCACGGCGGCCAGGTCCACCTCCGCGTGGTAGCCGGTGATCACGCCCCGCTCGCGCAGCGACCGGTGCCGGACCACGCACGTCGACGCGGCCACGTTGACCCGGTCCGCCAGGTCCTTGTTGGGCAGCCGAGCGTCCTTCTGCAGCTCCTGCACGATCGCCGCGTCCACCGAATCAAGCACCGCAAATCCCTCCTGTCGCCGAACAGCCTGCGGAACCTACCCCTATCTGCCGACGATAAGTCCAAGATTCGCGCATGACCCGGTTGCGAACGACGGCGGTGCACGGTGGGCGCGACGATCTCGCCGACCTGGGCGTGCACGCCCTGCCGATCGACCTGTCCACCACCTACCCGATCCCGGACCAGGCCGAGGGCGGCCACGCGCTGCAACACCTCGCCGAGGGCGCGGCGCACGCCGCCTCGCCGGTCTACTCCCGGCTGCACAACCCGACTGTCGCCCGGTTCGAGCGGGCCCTGGCGACGCTGGAAGGGACGTCTGCCGCCGTGGCGTTCGGCAGCGGCATGGCCGCGGTGACCGCCGTGGTGCAGGCCGCGTGCGTGCTGACCGGCAAGCCGCACGTGGTCGCCGTGCGCCCGATCTACGGCGGCACCGACCACCTGCTGTCGTCCGGTCTGCTCGGCGTGCGCACCACCTACGCGACAGCCGACCGCGTCGCCGGCGCGATCACCCCCGACACCGGCCTGGTGGTCATCGAGACACCGGCCAACCCCAACCTGGACCTGCTCGACATCGCCGCGATCGTCGCGCAGGCGGGCGACGTCCCGGTGATGGTGGACAACACGTTCGCCACGCCCGTGCTCCAGAACCCGGCCGCCCTCGGCGCCACCTACGTGCTGCACTCCGGCACCAAGTACCTCGGCGGGCACGGCGACGTGCTCGGCGGCGTGGTGGCGTGCGCCGAGGAGCGGGCCGCGGCGCTGCGCCAGATCCGGATCATCACCGGCGCGGTGCTGCACCCGCTGGGCGGCTACCTCATGCACCGCGGCCTGGCCACGCTGCCGCTCCGCGTCGAAGCGGCCCAGCGCAGCGCGATCGAGCTGGCCGCACGGCTGGACTCGCACCCCGGCACCGGCCTGGTCCGGCACCCGAGCCTGCCCGGCGCCGACCCGGCCGGCCTGATCGGCACGCAGCTGCGCGGTCCGGGCGCGGTGCTGGCGTTCACCACCCGTGAAGACCCGACCGCGGTCGTGCGCAGGCTCGAGCTGATCACGCCCGCCGTGAGCCTCGGTTCGGTCGACACGCTCATCGAGCATCCCGCCGCGCTGACCCACCGACTCGTGCCCGACACCGCGCGCGAGGCGTCCGGCGTGCCCGCCAACCTCCTGCGACTCAGCGTCGGCCTGGAGGACGTCGAGGACATCTGGGACGACCTCGACCGCGCCCTGTCGGGACCGGACCGCTCCCTCTCCTCGCCTGACCGGTCCCTTTCCGGACATTGTGAAGAGGGTTACATCAAGTCTTCCTCAAGCGATTTCCGAGAACCGGCCGCCAGCCACTAACGTTTTGCCGTCATGGTGTGGACCGGGCGCGCGCAGTCGGCCGCCGTCGAGTGCCCCAATCGGGCCGATCGGCAGCCGGACCTGCTACAACAGGCCACCGCGCGTCCCGGTTCGCGCCATGTCGCGAAGCCGGTGGTGAATGCCGAAGTGGCGTGGCTATTCGGCTTTCCGAATTCCGTCGCGCGAACCCGCACCCACCCCGACCGGACCAACCCGGACCCGACCGGACCAACCCGGAGCCGGCCGGACCGGACCAAACCCGGACCCGGACCCGGACCGGACTCGTCTGGACAGGCCCGGCCCGGCGGTCGGATCGCGTTCCCGCTTCCCCCGTGCTCGCCGCGCCGTCCTCACGCTCCGCGGTGCGGGCGAGCCGCCTGAGCCCGTCGTTCGACGGCCCACCAGGCCGCCGAACGGGTCGCGGTGCGCGACTGGCGCGCCGCGGGAGGACCGAACGGCCGGGCGGGTGCCACGAGCACCCGTCCGGCCCGGTCACCTAGGCTGGTGGCAGTTCACCTAGGAGGAAACCCAGCCGTGTCCGTCGTCGGTGTCCTCGCCCTCCAGGGCGACGTCCGTGAGCACCTCGTCGCGTTGGCCGAGGCCGACGTGCTCGCCCGTCCGATCCGCCGGCCCGAGGAGTTGGCCGAGGTCGACGGCGTGGTGCTGCCGGGCGGCGAGTCGACGACCATCAGCCGGCTGCTCGCCACGTTCGACCTGCTCGAACCCCTGCGCGCCCGGATCAAGGAGGGCATGCCCGCGTACGGTTCGTGCGCCGGGATGATCCTGCTGGCCGAC
Organism: Actinosynnema sp. NPDC002837; assembly: GCF_040295345.1. Lineage (NCBI taxonomy): Bacteria > Bacillati > Actinomycetota > Actinomycetes > Pseudonocardiales > Pseudonocardiaceae > Actinosynnema > Actinosynnema sp. NPDC002837. Next base: position 57,294 of record NZ_JBEOVG010000032.1, on the reverse strand, counting down.
CGCGTCCTGGACGGGCGGCCCGACCAGCACCAGCTCGGCGGGCTCGACATCGTGGTGCGGCGCAACGCGTTCGGCAGGCAGGTCGATTCCTTCGAGGCCGAACTCGACTTCACCGACGTGGGCGAGGTGCACGCGGTGTTCATCCGCGCCCCGTGGGTGGAATCGGCGGGATCGGACGTGGAAGTACTCGCCCGGGTGCCCGAAACGGAAGACGCCGGAGAGGCCGCCGGTAGGATCGTCGCGGTTCGGCAGGGGCACGTGCTCGCCACCTCGTTCCACCCGGAACTGACCGGCGACGGGCGGGTGCACCGCCTTTTCGTGGACATGGTCCGTGCCGCGGGCTGAGTATTCGACGGAGGAAAGATGAGCGGCCACTCAAAGTGGGCGACCACCAAGCACAAGAAGGCCGCAATCGACGCCAAGCGCGGCAAGCTCTTCGCGCGGCTGATCAAGAACATCGAGGTGGCGGCCCGCACCGGCGGTAGCGACCCCGACGGCAACCCCACCCTGTACGACGCCATCCAGAAGGCGCGGAAGAACTCCGTGCCGCTGGACAACATCGAGCGCGCCCGCAAGCGCGGCGGTGGCGAGGAGGCCGGCGGCGCGGACTGGCAGACCATCATGTACGAGGGCTACGGGCCCAACGGCGTGGCGGTGCTGGTCGAGTGCCTGACCGACAACCGCAACCGGGCCGCGTCCGAGGTCCGCACCGCGATGACCCGCAACGGCGGCTCGATGGCCGACCCGGGCTCGGTGGCCTACATGTTCACCCGCAAGGGCGTGGTCATCGTGCCGAAGGGCGACCTGTCCGAGGACGACGTCCTGATGGCGGTGCTCGACGCGGGCGCGGAGGAGGTCAACGACCTCGGCGAGAGCTACGAGGTCGTCTCCGAGGCCGGTGACCTGGTCGCGGTGCGCAAGTCCCTCCAGGACGCCGGGTACGACTACGAGTCGGCGGAGGCGAACTTCCTGCCGTCGGTCACCGTGCAGCTGGAGGCCGAGGGCGCGCGGAAGATCTTCAAGCTGATCGACGCGCTCGAGGACTGCGACGACGTGCAGAACGTGTTCGCGAACTTCGACGTCTCCGACGAGGTGATGGCCGAGGTCGACTGAGCCCCGGCTCTGGACCAGACCTCCTGACCGGATTGATCGGAACCCTGGACCGGACCCCTGGACCGGACCTGTGGACCGGACCTCTGGGCTCGTCCCGGACCCGAACCCCGACGGCCCCGTGTCGGCAAGCTGCCGCCGCGGGGCCGTCGCCGTGGTGACCTGTCGTCCGTCCGAGGCACGTCGTGGCCGTGCTTATGCGGGGTTGACGCCGGCAACGGGCACAATGGCCGGGTGTCGAACCCCTCCGCCCCCTCCGTCCAGGACATCAACCTGCGCAACTGGCTGTTGACGCAGGCCGAGCAGCACGGTCACGCCGTCGTCACCGTGCCCGAGGACGACGAAGGCGCCGGCTACTCGTTCTCCGTCGGCGCGTGGCGGCGGTTCGGCGTCGCCGAGGCCGTGGTCCTGGGCCTGCCACCCGAGCACGCGCAGGTGCTCATCCGCGCGTACGTCGACCGCGCCAGGCGTGGCGAGCGGTTCGTGCCCGGTCGGCTCTACTACGACTTCCTGGACGGCGTGCCGGTCACGTTCGAGCGCGTCTTCAAGGGCTTCTACCCGGAGTTCTTCGGCAGCGCGTTCCTGCTCTACGGCAAGGGCGACTTCGCCGCCCTCCAGATCATCCTGCCGACCGCGGACGGCAAGTTCCCGTGGCACCACGACGCGCCGATGGGCTTCGGCGACTGGCAGCTGCTGCTGACCGAGAGCGGCCGGCCGGAGAGCTGGGAGCCGGGCGTCACCGGTCCCTGACCCGTCGCTGAGCGACTCCACCAGCACCCCATCAGCACTGTTCGGCACCGTTCGGGCCCCGCCGCACCACGCGGCGGGGCCCGACGTCGTTGTCCGGGAAATGTTGTCAGGGCATCGCCCACCGACCGCTGACAACGTCCGAGGGCTATCAATGGCCTGTGCGTCGATATGTCGGGGGCTACGCACACGCGAGGGGGAGGTACGCCCCGTCCCGCGTAGTCGGGGAGCTGCGCGGGGCGGGACGTGCGCGACGAGGCTTGGCCACGGGGGCCCCGCCCGTGCCAAGGAATAGGCCGTGGGGGAGAGCCTCCGATGGGCTCTCCCCTCGGTGCCCGCGCTATTGCGCGCCCAACCGCCACCGGGCCGTCATCGAGTCATCCCCGAAACAGCCGCTTCCCGCGTCCCCTACGTCACCGCCCGCCGCGTCCCCGGCGGCACCGCCCACCGCGTCCCCAACGGCACCGCACCGAGTCCGCCGCGCATCGCCCACCGCGTCCGCTACGGCGTCCGGCCGAGCATCGCGACGAGCCTGGTCTGCGGGTCCGCGTTGTCGGGCACCGGCACCGGCGGGTCGAACAGCCCGCCCGCCGCCCACGCCTCCACGTTCGGCTCCATGTACTCCAGCACCGCCTCGGCCAAGTCCGGGTCGATCCGCTCGTCCGCCCCGATCGCCCGCGCCAGGTCCCAGGCGTGCACGGCCAGGTCGGAGGTCATCTGCCAGCCGTACTCGACCGCCGTCGCCTTGCCGTAGCTCAGGTGCACGGGCTTGAGCAGCGCTTTCGGCGCGATCCACGCCTCGCGCGCCGCGGCCGCCGCCAGCACCCACGAGTGCAGCGGGTCGTGGCCGAGCTGGTCGCCGTCGAACCGGTCGCCGACCTGCTCGATCGTGCAGCCGGCCAGCAGTTCCGGCGCCCACAGCTGCTCGTGGACCAGGTGGTTGACCAGGTCGTGGACCGACCACTCCTTGCAGGGTGTGGCCCAGTCCCACTGCTCGGGGCGCACCAGGCGCACCCGCGAGTCGAACTCCGTCATCGCGCGTCCGTGAGCCTCGATCAGATCCACCCCACGAGTGCACCAAACGTTGAACCGGAGCGCACCCCGAGCCTGTGCGATAGGCCACTCGGACGTATCGCGGTTTCATTCCGTACACCCGTACGGCGTAATGTGGCCGGGTCTGCCGACGGTGACATCGTTGACACAGGAGGAACCAGTGAGCGCCACGAGCGCCGTCTCCACCCCGCAGCGGGGCTTCTTCGGTCATCCCCGAGGACTGTCGACGCTGTTCTTCACCGAGCTGTGGGAGCGCTTCTCCTACTACGGGATGAAGGCGATCCTCGCCTACTACCTGTACCGGTCCACCGCCGAAGGCGGCCTCGGGCTCGACCAGAGCTTCGCGCTGTCCCTGGTCGCCATCTACGGTGCGTCGGTCTACATGTCCGGCGTCGCGGGCGGTTGGCTGGCCGATCGGGTGCTTGGCGGGCAGCGGGCCGTGTTCTACGGCGGTGTGCTGATCATGTTCGGGCACATCGCGCTGGCGCTGCCGATCGGCCTGGCGGGCGTCTACACCGGGCTGATCCTGATCGTGCTCGGCACCGGTCTGCTCAAGCCGAACATCTCCACGGTCGTCGGCGGCCTGTACGACCGACAGGACCCGCGCCGCGACTCCGGCTTCACGATCTTCTACATGGGCATCAACCTCGGCGGCTTCCTCGCGCCGCTGGTGTGCGGGTTCCTCGGCGAGACCTACGACTGGCACCTCGGCTTCGGCGCGGCGGCGGTCGGCATGGCGCTGGGCCTGGTCGTCTACCGGCTCGGCCAACGGGGTCTCGGCGACTCGGCCTCCACGCCCCCGTTCCCGCTGCCCGCCGAGGAGCGCGGCCGGGTCATCGGTCGGATCGTGGGCGTGGCCCTCGGCTCGGTGGCCGTGGTCGCGTTGCTGGTCGTGCTCGGGGTGCTCGGCGCGGAGGGCGTGATCAACCTGATCAGCCTGCTGTCGGTGCTGCTGCCGATCGGCTACTTCACCGTGATGATCCGCAGCCCGCGCACCACGCCGGTGGAGCGGTCGCGGGTGATCGCCTACATCCCGCTGTTCATCGCGGCGGCGATGTTCTGGCTGCTGTTCGAGCAGAGCGCCACCGTGATCGCCGCGTTCGCCGACACCAGGGTCGACAACTCGTTCCTCGGGTGGGTGTTCCCGCCGTCGTTCATCCAGTCGATCAACCCGGTGATGATCATCGCGGTCGCGCCGCTGTTCGCGCTGCTGTGGGTGAAGCTGGCCAACCGCCAGCCCTCGACGCCGCGCAAGTTCGCCTACTCGTTGCTGCTGGTCGGGCTGTCGTTCCTGCTGATGATGATCGCCAGCCAGGGTGACCCGTCGGTGCGGGTGAGCTTCCTGTGGCTGGTGCTGATGTACCTGGTCATGACGTGCGGCGAGTTGCTGCTGTCGCCGGTGGGCCTGTCGGTGACGACGAAGCTGGCGCCGCGCGCGTTCGCGTCGCAGACCATGGGCCTGTGGTTCCTGGCCACGGCGGCCGGCTCGGGTGTGGGCGCGATCGTGGTGCGGTTCTACAGCGACGAGAACGCCGTGGCGTACTTCGGCGTGCTCGGCGCGGTGGCGATCGGCCTCGGCGTTGCGCTGGTCGTCGGCACGAAGTCCATCCACCGCTTGATGCGGGGCGTGGACTGATCTGACCCCGTTCGGTGAGGGGCGCGGCGTACGCCCCTCACCGAACGGTCATCCGGCCTCGGGCCGGGTCGGATCCCGCTGCTTGAACGCCCCGGCTACTTGAACGCCGCCGCGTTGCGCGCGGCCCAGTCGGCGAAGGATCCGGCCGGGCGGCCGAGGACCTGTTCCACGTCCGGGCGCACCCGCTGCTCGTCGGCGGTCGGCGTGCCGAGGACGTCGAGGGTGGCGTCCGCGACCCGCTCCGGCATGAACCGCAGCATCTGCGCCCGTGCCTCCTCGCGGGTCTGCTCGACGAACCGCACCGGCTCGCCCAGCGCGTCCGCGATCGCCGCGACCTGCTGCCGCGGCGAGACGGCCTCCGGCCCGGTCAACACGTACGTGCGGCCGCCGTGACCCGCCTCCCGCAACGTCACGGCCGCGACGGCGGCGATGTCGTCCGGGTCCACGGCGGGCAGCGCGACGTCGGCGAACGGCGCTGCGGCCACCCGCTGCTCGCGGATCGTCGCGGCCCAGGCGAAGGCGTTCGAGTCGAACGCGCCGGGCCGCAGCACGGTCCACTCCAGCGCCGACCGCCTGACGGCGTCCTCCAGGTCGGGGGAGTGGCGCAGCGTCTCGACCCCCTGCGAGGACAGCAGCACCACCCGCCGGACGCCACCGGCTTGCGCGCGGTCGAGCACCTCGGCCACCACGCTCCCGTTGCCGCCGGCCGACATCCAGTCCCCGGACGTCAGCAGGAACAGCGACTCGGCGCCCTCGAACGCGGGCTCCAGCTCCGCCGGCCGCATGAGGTCCGCCCGCAGGTGGCGCACGCCCTCGGGCATGTCCCCCGCCGAGACCCCGCGTGACACGGCGGTCACCCGCTCGCCCGCCTCGACCAGCGCCCGCACCAGCGTCCGCCCGACGTTCCCGGTCGCACCGGTCACCACGATCATGATCACTCCCCGTTGGCTGACTCCTGCTTGCCCCGGGAAAGCTACTGTCCTCGGTATAGTAGGTACCTAGAGGAAAGTATCGGCGGAAGGGGTCTGTTGTGACCAGTGGCACACGCCGGGCGGCGCTCGACCCGGAGCAGGCCTGTCCGATCGCGCCGGTGGTGGACCTCGTGTTCAGCCGCTGGACGACCCCGATCCTGTGGGCGCTCAACGAGTTCGGCCGCCAGCGGTTCGTGGAGCTGTCGCGCCGCATCACCACGATCACGCCCAAGGTGCTCACGCAGCGGCTGCGGCAACTGGAGCGCGACGGGCTCGTCGAGCGCACCTATCACGCCGAGGTTCCGCCCCGCGTGGAGTACGAGATCAGCGAGCTCGGGCGGAGCCTGGCGCCGTTGTTCGCACACCTGGCCGAGTGGTCCGCGGTGAACCTGGAGAAGGTCGAGCGGGCCAGGCAGGACCACGACGCGAAAGAACATGTGGGTGGCCGCAGGAATCCGCATTAGTGCGGAAAGGACGCAACGACCCGCCGCGGCGGCGGTGCGGCGGGTCGACGCGCGAGTACAGCATGCACCACATTCCTGAGCCTCAGCTGATGATTTCCACGATCGGGTGGTGTTTCTTCACGCCCGTGGTGACCGGAAGCCTCGCCGCACCCCTGATGACGCGCGACGGGCGGCGGTGCACGCGGCCCGCCGCTTTCAGGTCCGGGAACCGGCGGAACAGGCCGCGCAGGGCCGCCGCGCCCTCCATCCGCGCCAGCCCCGCGCCGAGGCAGTAGTGGATGCCCGACGAGAACGCCAGGTGCTCCCGCACGTCCGCGCGACCGGGGTCGAACCGGTGCGGATCGCCGAACACCGCCGGGTCGCGGTTCGCCGCCGCCAGCATCAGCATGATCGGCGTTCCCTTGGGCAGCCGCGTGCCGGCGACCTCGGTCGTCTCGAACGGCACCCGCACCGTGTACTGCACCGGCGGGTCGTGGCGCAGCGTCTCCTCCACGACGGCGTCGGCGTAGCCGGGGTCGGCGAGCAACCGCTCCCGGACCTCGGGGTGCCCCAACACCTCCAGCACCGAGTTGCCGATCAGGTTGACCGTGGTCTCGAAACCGGCCACCAGCAGCAGTTCCGTCGTGGCGATCAGGTCTTCGCGGGTCAGGTCGTCGTGCGCCACCAACGCGGACACGACGTCGTCACCGGCCGGGTGCCGCCGCCGGTGCGCGATCAGGTCGTCCAGGAACGCCTCGAACTCCCGCAACGCCTGCTGCAACGCCTTGAGCCCGCGCAGGTCCCGCACGCCGTCGAGCGCGCCGACCAACGCGCTGCCCCACCGGGCGAACGTCGCGTGGTCCGCGCCCGGCACGCCGAGCAGGTCGGCGATCACCTGGATCGGCACCCTGGCCGCGAAGTCCCCGACGAGGTCGAACGTGCGCCGGTCGGCCACCTCGTCCAGGTACTCCTCGACCACCCGCTCCACGGTCTCCGCCTGCGCGCGCAGGCCGCGCGGCGTGAACCAGGGCGCGACCAGCCGCCGCAACCGCGTGTGGTCGGGCGGGTTGCGCACCAGGAACGACTCCTCGACGGGGTTCACCAGTCGCCGCCCGTCGAGCTGGACCGACGAGTCCACCGGCGACAGCGCGCCCGCCGACAGGGGCCCGAAACCGTGATCGCGCAGCAACCGGGAGCACAGCTCGTGCGAGGCGGTGAGGTACAGCCCCATCCTCGTCTTCACCAGCACGCCCTGCCGGCGCACCGACTCGTACACCGGGTAGGGGTCGCTGGTCGGGTTCTCCCCGAGCAGCCGGGCGGCGGGATCGCCGAGGAGGGCTTGCGCCCGGACGATGGTGCGCCCCAGGAACAGCAGCGTCGCGTTCTTCACCGTGGACGGCATGCCACCACGGTGGCCTGAACGCGAGAAAGGTTCAAGCTCAGGCGCGGCCCGGAAATCCGATCGCCGCACCGGACCCGCCGCAACTACGCTCCCGCCCGATGACCACCGTCCTCTGGCTCCTCGGCCCCTCCGGCGTCGGCAAGTCGACGGTCGGCTGGCACGTCTACCGCTCCCTCGACCGCGCGTCCTACGTCGACGCCGACCAGCTCGGCCTCTGCTTCCCGTCGTCCGCCGACGACCCCGAGAACCACGTGGTCAAGTCGAGTGCGCTGGGCGCGTTGTGGCCGGAGTTCCAGGGTTCCCCGCTCGTCGTCTCCGGCTTCCTCAACACCGTCGGGGAAGCCCGCCTCTACACCGATCGCCTGTCCGGCGCGGACGTCACGTTGTGCCGGCTGCGGGTGAACCGGGCGGAGCTGCGCGCCCGGTTCGTCGGCCGCGGGTGGCTCGTCGAGCAGGCGGACCAGGCGCTCGACGACGCCGACGCGTTGGAGCGCGCCGACTTCGCCGACTTCACCGTGGACACCGACGGCCGCGCGCCCGCCGACATCGCGGCCGAGATCCGGACGAGGTGGGCCGCGTGACCGTCCTGTGGATCGCCGGGCCGCGTGCCGTCGGCAAGTCGACGGTGGGCTGGGAGGTGTTCACCCGGCTCTTCGCCCGCACCAAGGCCGGGTACGTCGACCTGGCCCAGCTCACGTTCGCCACACCGCCGCTTCCCGCGGCGGCGAAGGCGCGGCGGTTCGACGCGGTCCGGCGCGCCTACCGGGACGCGGGCGCCCGGCACCTCGTCGTCACGGGCGAGGTGGAGGACCAGGTGCCGGAGGCGCAGCTGTGCTGGCTGCACGCGAGCCACGACCAGCTCGTGGCCCGCCTGCTCCTGCGCGGCGCGGGCCGGGGTCCGGCGATCCCCGGCGACGAGCTGCGCGGGCTGACCGAGGCCGACCTGCGCCGCCTGGCCGTCCCGACCGTCGCGCCGGCCGCCGACCTCGTGGTCGACACCGACGGCCGCGCGCCCGCCGACGTCGCGGACGAGATCATGGACCGGTTCTTCCCCGCTTGACCGTTCCTACGCCTGAACCGTTCCTGTGCCTCAACCGTTCCTGTGCCTCAACCGTTCCTGGTGCTGACCACCAGCTCCGCCAGCCGCCACGTGCCGCCGTCCGGCGTCCGCTGCGGCGTCCGCGCCAACGCCAGGTCGGGGAACCGTCGCAGCACGGCTGAAATCGCCACCTGCGTCTGCACGCGGGCGAACGCCGCCCCGAGGCAGAAGTGCGCGCCGTGCGAGTAACCGAGGTGCCCGACCGACGGCACGTGCGTGATGTCCAGCTCGTCCGGCGCGTCGTACACCCGCGGGTCGCGGTTGGCCGACACGATCGCCGTCATCACGGGCTGACCCTTGTCGATCACCACGTCGCCGAACGCCACCTCCTCCTTGGTGAACCGCGGCACGGTGAGCAGCTGCGGGCCGACCCACCGCGTCAGCTCCTCCACCGCGCGCGGCATCAGGCCCGGGTCCGCCCGCAGGGCGGCCAGCTGGTCGGGGTGGGCGAGCAGCGCTTCGAGGCCGTTGACGATGAGGTTGCTCGGCGTCTGCCCGGCGATCACCAGCTGCCACACCAGGGTGACCAGCTCCGCGTCGGTGAAGCGGTCGCCGTCCTCGTCCCGCACCCGCAGCAGCTGGGAGATCAGGTCGTCACCCGGTGACGTCCGGCGCAGCTCGACGGCCTCCAGCGCCCCCTCGACGATCCCCGGGATCGCGGCGACGAACCCCGGCCCGTAGCCGCTCACCACGGCCGCGCCGTACTCGCGCCACCGCGGCCGGTTCTCGGCGGGGATGCCGACCAGCTCGCAGATCACGTCCATCGGCAGCGGCCGGGCGAAGTGCTCCATGAGGTCCACCGCGTCGCCGTCCGGCAGGGCGTCGAGCAGCGCGGCCACGATCGCCTCGATCCGCGGCCGGAAGCCCTCCGCCCGACGCGCGGTGAACGCGGGCGCGGCCAGCTTGCGCAGCCGCAGGTGCTCGGGGCCGTTCATCTCGGACATCGTGCGCAGGTAGGGCTTGCAGTGCTCCGGGATGCCAGGCAGGCCCATGAAGCTGTTCGGGCTCAGCTCGAAGCGCGGGTCGGCGAGCATCGCCTTGGCGTCCTCGTGCCGGGTCAGGACCCACATGTCGCCCATGCCGGGCAGGGGCATCCGCGCCACGGGGCAGCGTTCGCGCGCCTGCCCGTAGGCGGTGAACGGGTCCAGCAGCACCTCGGGGTTGGCGGGGTCGATCTCGGGCACGGTCAACTCGAACCTCCGGATGTTCAGATCAGATGTTCTCATCATCTGAATGGTCACGGTATCTTGACCGTGCGACGCCTGGCAAACGGGGAGCGTGATGGTGCGGCTGAGCAGGGCGGAGGCGCAGGAGCGCAACCGGGCGCGGGTGCTGGACGCGGCCCGCGCGGAGTTCGTCGAACGCGGCTTCCGGGACGCCAAGATCGACACGATCGCGCGGCGCGCCGAGCTGACCAGGGGCGCGGTGTACTCGAACTTCCCCGGCAAGCGCGCCCTCTACTTCGCGGTGCTGGCCGACCTGGCGGAGCGCGAGACCCCGCCGGCCGACCCGCAGCGCGGACCGGACCGGCGGACCGCGCTCGGCGCACTGGCCCGCGCGTGGGTCACCTCGCTCAGCCACGACGCGCTGGCGCGGGACTTCCTGTCCGAGGTGGCCGCCGAGGAGGTGACGCGCCGGCCGTTCACGCAGTTGATGAAGCTGGACGCGGTGCTGCTCAGCCTTGCCCTGGAAGCGCTCGACCCGGTCGTGCCGCCGCCCGGCTCGCCGCCCCTCCGGGTGGTCCGCCTCGCCGAGGTCGTGCTCGCCACCCTGCACGGCGCGAGCGGCCTCGCCACCGCCGCGCCCGGTTTCCTGGAGCCGTTCGACGTGATCAGCGCGTGCGAGCGGCTCGCGGACCTGGAGCTGAACGACTGGTGGGCGGCGCCTCCCGGCGCGGCGGTGCTCCCGGAGGACCGGCCGTGGGCTCCGCCCGCCGTGGTCGACCTCGTGCGCGGCGACGAGGTGACGCCGGACGAGGACGGCGTGGTGGTCGTGCTGGGGCTCAACCGGCTGGCCGCCGTGGAGGAGGCGGTGCGGACCGCCGCCGGCCGCGTGACCCTCGCGATGGTGACCGGCACGCCGGGGGAGCTGGCGCCGTTGGCGCGGCTGGTACTGGCGCGGTTGTGCGTCGGCCTGCGGCAGGCGTTCCCGGTCGCGGCGTGGCCCCGGCTGCGGGTGGTGTGCGACGAGACCGGGGCGCTGGCGGGCGCGGCGGGCGTGCCGTCGGTCAGCGACGAGACCGAGACCGCGATCCGCGTCGAGGGCGGCCGGGTGGTGGCGCGGGCCGAGGGCTCAGGCGCGGGTCACGCGGTCAGCTCCGGGGCGCGGGTGCGGACCTAGTCACGGTCCGCGTCACGGGCCTGGCGGCGGCCGGACGGCGTTCCAGGACCTTGCGGAAGTCGGCCGGGATCGGGGTGCTGCGCAGTTCCGGCGTGCCGAAGGAGACGTACCGGTTCCAGCCGGTGGCCACCGGCGTGCCGTCGACGTCCGCGTCGAACCCCATGGTCAACGTGGTCGTGCCCAGCGTCCGCACCCGGACCGCGATGCGCAGCAGGTCGTCGAACCTGGCCGGGTTGAGGTACCGGATGGAGGTCTCGGCCATCACGAAGTCGACGCCGTGCTTCTCCAACTCCTTGTAGGAGCCCAGCAGCGATCGCAGCGTCTCCACCATGGCGGCCTCGAAGAAGACCGCGTAGCGCGACGCGTGCACGATCCCCTGGCGGTCGCAGTCGACCGGGCGCACCCGCACCCGGTGCACGTGGGCAGGTCGGGCGTCAGCCATGTCGGCGATCCTATGGGGTCACCTGGACGGTGCGCGTCGGCCTAGCGGTGACTGCTCCGAGTGATGCCCCGACCAGCTGGCCCGCCGCGACCAGCAAGATCACCGACGTCGGCGACCACGCGGTGAGCAGCGCGCCGCCGCCCGCCGCGCCCACCGCGTACGCCCCGATCTTCAGGCTCGCGCCCGTGGTCGACACCTGGCCGAGCAGCGGACCCGGCGTGTACCGCCGGCGCGCGGTGATCGTCGCGGTCAGCACGGGCCCTTGCGCCAGACCGCTGACCAGCGCCAGGACCAGCAACGCCGGGAAGTGCGAGGCGAGCGGCCACAGCGCGAGCGTCACCCCGTACAGGGAGACCGTCGTGAACACGACCCGCTCCGGACGCCACCGCGGCAGCCAGCGGCGGACCGCCAGGATGCAGCCGATGGCGCCGACCTCGAACACCGCCCACACCACCCCGGCCTGGTCGCCGTCCACGCCGAGCCCGGCGACGTGCAGCGGCAATGCCGTGGCGAGCATGCCGACCGACCCGTACCCGACCACGGACGCGATCGTCGCGCCACGCAACGGCGGCGTGGTGACGAGGTGCCGCAGACCCCGCTCGACCGCCGCGCGCAGCGACGGGTGCTCGCCGGGCGGGTGCGGCGGCACGCGCAAGGTCAGCGTGCACAGCCCGCCCGCCAACGCCAGCGCGGCCACCACGGCCACCGCCGCGGCGGGTGACGCGGCCGTGCTCAGCACACCCGCCAGCCCCGGCCCGGCGACCGCCGCCGCGTTGAACAGCAACGCGTCCTGCGAGGTGGCCCGGTGCAGGTCGCCGGCCAGGCGCGGGACCAGGCTGGTGAACCCACCGCTGGTCATCGGCAGCGTGATGCCCGCGACGAACGCCGCCGCCACGAGCCAGGGCGCCGGCGCGAACACCATGGCCACCGCCATCGCGCAGAGCGCGAACTGGTTGGCCGCCAACGCCGCCACCGGCCGCCGGGTCCGGTCGAGCCACGCGCCGAGCAGCGGCCCGGACAGGACCGACGGCACGGTGTACGCGGCGATCACCGCACCGGACAGCACGGTCGACCCGCTGCGCGAGAGGGCGAGCAGCACCACGGCCACGGCCACCATCTCGTCGGCCAGCCGGGCGAGGCCCGCGGCCCAGAGGTACCGCCCCATCAGGCCTTGCGGCGGTGCCGTCGGACGCTCTCCTCCACCAGGTCCAGCACGGGTTCCAGGTCGTCGGCGGGCAGGCCCATGGCCAGGTGCGACACCAGGCCCTCCAGCACCAGCTCCAGGAACGACGTCAGCACGTCCACGTCCACGTCGTCGCGCAGGTTCCCGGCCTCGCGCTGGCGCTCCAGCCGCTGCCGGGTCGCGTCGGTCAGCTGGCGCGAGCGCTCCGCCCACCTGGCCCGGAACTCCTGGTCGGTGCGCAGCCGCCGCGACACCTCCAGCCGCGTGCCCAGCCAGTCCGCCGGGTGCTCGACGTCGTTGGGGTCCGGCGGGTACAGCAGGTCGCGCATCACCTGCACGAGCCCCTGCTGGGCGACGACCTCCGCCATGCGCAGCGCGTCGTCCTCGGCGAGGGCGAGGAACAGCGACTCCTTGTCCCGGAAGTGGTGGAAGATCGCGCCCCTGGACAGGCCGGTAGCCTCTTCCAGGCGGCGCACGGTCGCGCCTTCGTAGCCGAAACGCGCGAAACACGCACGAGCGCCGTCGAGGATCTGACGGCGACGGGCATCGAGGTGGTCCTGGCTCACCCTGGGCACCTGTCGATGTTGCCAGGGCCGCCTGACGAAATCCAATCAGTACGTACGGCTTGCCCTGTCCACTTTGGGGTGTACTTCGACGTCTCGACTCGAAACCCCAGGTCACCGTCACTACGGTGGCGCACCGTGACCGCAGGTGAGGACATTCGTCCGCCGCTGAGGCTGGTGTCGGGTTTGGGCTGGTCGAACCGACCGTCCACGGTGGACCGCAGTCGGCACGGGCCCGACTTGATCGATCTGATCAGGCTCGTCGGCCGGCGGCAGGGTGACGTGGCGGACGGTCCGGGCGAGTGCGCCGTGGTGGTCTTCGAGGCGTTGTGCGTGCCGGAACCGCTGCGCACGCCCGCCTACACCCTGGCGTTCGGCGACGACACCGGCGGCATCGGCGTCGACCGGTTGCCGCACTCGGCCGCGCGGTTCTTCGTGCACGAGGCCGCGTTGCACGTCCGCGTCGGCGACGAAGCGGTGATGGCCGACCAGTTGGACGCGCTGGCGAACCGGACCGACGCGCCGGTCCGCCTGGTGCCGTTCACGGCCGGCCACGTCGGCGTGCTGCGGTCGTCGTTCGCCCTGCCCGAGGGGCGGCGGCCGGCGGAGGTGCTGGACCGGATCGCCTTGGACGTGCCGTCCTCGCGCGCGGAGTTCCGCCGCCAGGCCGCGCGCTACCGGAGCAGGTGAGGGGCGCCATGGGATCGCACTCACGGCGCTCGCGACCGACACCGCACGCGCCCCGACGAACGCCGCACACGTCCCAACCGACGCCGCACGCGCCATGGCGGACACCGCACGCGCCCCAACCGACGCCACACACGTCCCGACCGATAAGGCACGCGCCTCGACGGACGCCGCACGCCCCCCGACGACGGCGGTTCGCGTTCGTCGCGGTGGTCGCCGCGACGGCGCTGTCCCTGCTCACCGCCTCGGGCGCCGCGCACGGGCTCACCGACCACCAGTCCGAGGCCGCGACGATCTCGCGCGGCGCGGTGGAGTCCGAGCACGCCGGGTTCACCGGCACCGGGTACGTCGACTACGACGACACCTTCGGCGCCTACGTCGAGTACGCCGTGACCGCCGCCCGGGCGGGCACGCACGCGCTGGTCTTCCGCTACGCCAACGGGACCGACGACGACCTCCCGCTCGCGCTGACCGTGAACGGCAAGCGCGCGGGCGCCGTCTCGTTCCCCGGCACGGGCTCGTGGACCGCGTGGCGCGACGTCACCGCGTCCGTGCGGTTGTCGGCGGGCGTGAACCGGGTCCGCGCCACCGCCACCACCTCCGACGGCGGCCCGAACGCCGACCGCCTCGCGGTGGACGACACCGACGTCGAGGCGCCGACCCCGCCGCGCAACCTGCGCGCCACGGGCCGGTCCCAGACCACCGTGTCGCTCGCGTGGGACGCGGCCTCCGACGACGTCGGCGTGGTCGCCTACGACGTCTACCAGCACGGTCAGCTCATGACGAGCGTGTCCGGCACGACCCTGTCCGCCACCGTCACGGGCCTGCGCCCCGACACGTCCTACGACTGGACGGTCTTCGCCCGCGACGCCGCGCCCAACGTCTCGCAGGCCAGCGACAACGTCGTCGTGCGCACCGAGGCGCCGCCGCCGGACCACGAGGCGCCGACCGCGCCGGGCAACCTGCGCGCCACCGGCAAGTCCTCGACCAGCGTGTCGTTGGCGTGGGAGCCCTCCACCGACAACGTCGGCGTCACCGGGTACGTGGTGCACCGCGACGGCACGCAGGTGGCCACGACCGGCGAGCCGTCCACCACCGTGGGCGGCCTGACCGCCGGCACCGGCTACCGGTTCGCGGTGCGGGCGCGCGACGCGGCGGGCAACCTCTCGGCGCTCAGCGACGAGGTGATCGTCGCGCCCGGCGGGACGGCGCCGGCGGGTGAGCCGAGGCCCGGCGCGGTGACGACGGTGCGCGAGGGTACCGACGTGCCGTGGGGCCTGGCGTTCCTGCCCGACGGCACGGCGCTGGTGTCCGAACGGGAGCGGTTCCGGCTCTACCGCCTCACGCCGGACGGCAAGCGCACCGACGTCGGCCGGGTGCCGGGCGCGCAGGGCACCGACGGCGAGGGCGGCGTGCTGGGCATCGAGCTGTCGCCCACCTTCGCCACCGACGGGCTCGTGTTCATCTACCACACGGCCGACGACGGCAACCAGGTCGTGCGCGCCAGGCTGATCGGCGAGACGCTCACCGGCTGGACCACGATCCTGGCCGGCATCCCGAAGAACCGCTACCACAACGGCGGCCGGCTGCGGTTCAGCCCGGACGGCAGGCACCTGTTCGTCTCCACCGGCGACGCGCAGAACGGCAGCTACGGGCAGAACCTCGAGACGAACGCGGGCAAGATCCTGCGCATCAACCCGGACGGCTCGATCCCGGCGGACAACCCGTTCCCGGGCAAGGCGATCTGGAGCTACGGGCACCGCAACGTGCAGGGCCTCGACTTCGACTCGCAGGGCAGGCTCTGGGCGACGGAGTTCGGCAACAACACGCTCGACGAGCTCAACCTGATCCAGCGCGGCGGCAACTACGGCTGGCCCGGCTGCGAGGGCACGCAGGGGTACTGCGAGGACAGCATCCCGCCGAAGCGGACGTGGCCGACCACGGCGGCGGGGCCGAGCGGGCTCGCGATCGTCAACGACCACCTGTTCATCGGCACCACGGTCGGCCAGCGGGTGTACCGGCTGCGCATCGAGGGCTCGGAGCTCGTCGAGGAGCAGACCTACTTCCAGGGCGAGTACGGGCGGCTGCGGACCGTCGAGGTCGACCGGGAGGGCGACCTCTGGCTGACCACGTCGTGGGACCGGGACTGGGAGCCCGGCAACGACCGCGTGCTGCGCGTCGACGTCGAGTACCCGGGTTCCTGATCGGTCACCCGGATGCCACGAGTTGTTCACGCCGTGCCCGGATTGTCCGCTCGGGCACCGGGAATGACCCACTCGGAGCAGCCCGGAGGCCGCCTGAACGCGGTCACGCGCCACCCGACCGGCCGTCAGCCGCGCTCGCGCCACCCGACATGTCGTTGATCCGTAAGGGTTTTCCACAGCTGCGAGTGTCGGTGCCTGCGTGTAGCGTCGAACGGACGAGATTTGATCACGGGGAGTGCAACCAGTGACTGCTGTCCGTAACGCACCGGCTCCGGGGCCCACCCCGGCGGTGTTCCGGGATCGAGCGGAGGCCGAGGCCTACGTCGCCTCGGTCTGCTTCAAGCACGGGCCTCCGAGGCTGCTCGGAGTCGAGTTGGAATGGACCGTCCACCACGTCGAAGATCCCCGCCGACCGCTCGACGCGAAGACCCTCGCGGCCGCGCTCGGCCGGCACGCGCCACCGACCCTCGTCCCCGACAGCCCTCAGCGGCCACTGCCCTCCGGCACCCCGCTGACCGTGGAACCGGGTGGCCAGGTCGAGATCTCCACACCGCCGCGCGATTCCCTGACGGATCTGCTCAAGACCGTCGCCGCGGACATCGAACACCTCCACAGCCTGCTCGAACCGGCCGGTCTCCGGCTCGGTCAGCACGGCGCCGACCCGTTCCGCCCGCCGCGCCGGATGCTCCAGGTCCCGCGCTACGCGGCCATGGAACACGCCTTCGCCCCGATCGGGCCCGAGGGCATCACGATGATGTGCAGCACCGCGGGCCTGCAGGTCTGCCTGGACGCCGGGCTGGCCGCCGACCTGCCGCGGCGCTGGGCCGCGGTGCACGCGCTCGGCCCCGTCCTCACCGCCCTGTTCGCCAACTCACCGGGGGTGAACGGCCGTCGGACGGACTGGGCCAGCGCGAGGATGCGCACGCTCTACGGCACCGACCCGGTGCGCACCCGTCCGGCGGCGGTGTGCGCGAACCCGGCCGACGCGTGGGCCAAGCGCGTGCTCGACACCCCGGTCATCGCGGTGCGCAGACCGGGGCCGAACTGGCTGCCGCCGTACCCGTTGACGTTCGCCGACTGGATCGAGGGAGCGCTCGACGGCCCGCCGACGGCCGACGACCTCGACTACCACCTCACCCTCCAGTTCCCGCCGGTCCGACCGCGCGGGTACTTGGAGGTCCGCTACCTGGACTCGCCGCCGGACGGCCGGTGGCTGCCGCCGGTCGTGCTGATGGCGGCGTTGTTCAGCACGTCGGCCTCGGTGGACGGGGTGCTCGCGGCGACCGAGGGCGCCGCGAACCGCTGGCTCGCCGCCGCGCGGTACGGCCTGGCCGACCCGGTGCTCGCCCGCGCGGCGCGCGACGTGGTCGACCTGGGCTGCGCCGCGCTGTCCGACACCGACCTGTCGGTCGGCCAGACCGACGCGATCGCCGAAGAACTGCACCGCACGCTCGCTGAGAAGACCGGAGGGGGCCGTTCATGACCAGCACCGAAGACCTTCGCGACCGGGTCGCCGCCCAGCTCACCAGGGCACGTGACCGCAGCAGGCTGCTCACCGACGCGGTGGACGACCACGACCTCGTCCGCCAGCACTCCAAGCTGATGTCACCGCTGGTGTGGGACCTCGCGCACATCGGCAACCAGGAAGAGCTGTGGCTGGTCCGCGACGTGGGCGGCCGCGAGCCGGTCCGGGCGGACATCGACGAGCTGTACGACGCGTTCAAGCACGCCCGGTCGGCCCGGCCGGAACTGCCGCTGCTCGGGCCCGCCGAGGCGCGCCGGTACGTCGGCGAGGTGCGGGACAAGGTGTTCGACGTGCTCGAGCGCACGCCGCTGGAAGGCCACCGACTGGTCGACGGCGGGTTCGCGTTCGGCATGATCGTGCAGCACGAGCAGCAGCACGACGAGACCATGCTGGCCACGCACCAGCTGCGCGTGGGCGACCCGGTGCTGGACGCGCCGCGGCCGCCGCGCGGCGGCCCGGTGGGTCCGGCCGAGGTGCTGGTGCCCGGCGGGCCGTTCACCATGGGCACGTCCACCGAGGCGTGGGCGCTGGACAACGAGCGGCCCGCGCACCAGGTGGTCACCGAGCCGTTCTTCATCGACACCACGCCGGTGACGAACGGCGCGTACGCGGCGTTCATCGCCGACGGCGGCTACCGGGACCCGCGGTGGTGGAGCGAGGCCGGGTGGGCGCACGTCCGGAAGGCGTCGCTGGTCGCGCCCCGGTTCTGGGAACGGGTCGGCGACCAGTGGTACCGCACCGCGTTCGGCCGCACGGAGCCGATCGAGCCCGACCAGCCGGTGGTGCACGTCTGCTACTACGAGGCCGAGGCGTACGCGAAGTGGGCGGGCAAGAGGCTGCCCACCGAGGTGGAGTGGGAGAAGGCGGCCCGCTTCGACCCGGCGACCGGCCGGTCCCGCCGCTACCCGTGGGGCGACGAGGACCCGACGGAGGCGCACGCGAACCTGAACCAGCGGCACCTGACGCCCGCCCCGGTCGGGGCGTACCCGGCGGGCGCGTCGGCGTTGGGCGTGCACCAGCTCATCGGCGACGTGTGGGAGTGGACCAGCTCCGACTTCCACGGCTACGCCGGGTTCGAGGTGTTCCCGTACGCGGAGTACTCCCAGGTGTTCTTCGGCCCGGACTACAAGGTGCTGCGCGGCGGGTCGTTCGGCAGCGACCAGGCCGCGGTGCGCTCGACGTTCCGCAACTGGGACTACCCGATCCGGCGGCAGATCTTCGCCGGCTTCCGCTGCGCGAGGGACGCCTCGCGGGACGAGCTGACCTGACCGTGTGCCGCCATCTGGGTTATCTGGGCCCCGCCGTGCCCGTCGCCGCGCTGGTGCACGACCCGCCGCACTCGTTGGTGCGGCAGTCGTACGCGCCGCGGGACATGCGCGGCGGCGGCACGGTCAACGTGGACGGGTACGGCGTGGGGTGGTACCCCGCGCCGGGCGGCCCGGCGGTGCGCTACCGCCGGGCGGGCACGATCTGGTCGGACGAGAACCTGCTGGCGCTGAGCCGGGTGACGGTGTCCGGCGCGGTGCTGGCCGCGGTGCGCTCGGCGACGGTCGGCATGCCGGTGGCGGACACCGCGTGCGCGCCGTTCACCGACGGGCAGTGGTTGTTCAGCCACAACGGGCGGGTCGCCGACTGGCCGGAGTCCGTGGTGGACGTGGCCAAGACCCTGCCGGTGGCCTCGTTGCTGACGCTGGACGCGCCGACCGACGCCGCCCTGCTGTGGGCGTTGGCGCGGTCGCGGCTCGCTTCGGGGGCCGCGCCGGGCGCCGCGCTGGCCTCGGTCGTGTCCGAGGTCGCCGCCGCCGCGCCCGGCTCGCGGCTGAACCTGCTGCTCACCAACGGCACCGTGCTCGTCGGCACGACGTGGACCCACTCGTTGTGGGTGCGCTCCGGCGACGGCGCGGTGACGTTGGCCTCCGAGCCGTTGGACGACGACCCGCGCTGGCGGGAGGTGCCCGACGGGCACGTCGTCACGGCTGATGTGTCTACTGTGGACGTTCAACGGATTGGACGAGGATGACCGAGCCTGTGCTGGACGTGCACCTGACCCCCGAGGACGCGGCGATCGCGCTGCGCGCCGAGGCGCGGGCGGGGCTGACCGCGCGGCCGAAGTGGGTGTCGCCGAAGTGGTTCTACGACGCGGTCGGCAGTGACCTGTTCGAGGAGATCACCCGGCTGCCCGAGTACTACCCGACCCGCGCGGAGCGGGAGATCCTGGTGGCGCGGGCGGCGGAGATCGCCTCGATCACCGGCGCGCACTCGTTGGTGGAGCTGGGTTCCGGCTCGTCGGAGAAGACCCGGCTGCTGCTCAGCGCGCTGCGCTCGCACGGCACGCTGACGGAGTTCGTGCCGTTGGACGTGTCGCCGTCGGCGTTGACGGAGGCGGCCCGGGCGATCATGGCCGCGTACCCCGGGCTGCGGGTGCACGGCGTGGTCGGCGACTTCACCGAGCACCTCGGCCTGCTGCCCGGCGCGCCGCCGCGGGTGGTGGCGTTCCTGGGCGGGACGATCGGCAACCTGATCCCGGAGGAGCGGGACAAGTTCTTCGCCTCGGTGCGCGAAGTGCTGGACGCGGGGGAGTGGTTGCTGCTCGGCACGGACCTGGTGAAGGACCCGGACGTGCTGGTGCGCGCGTACGACGACGCGCAGGGCGTGACGGCGGAGTTCAACCGCAACGTGCTGCGGGTGATCAACCGGACGTTGGACGCCGACTTCGACCCGTCGGACTTCGAGCACGTGGCCCTGTGGAACGCCGAGGAGGAGTGGATCGAGATGCGCCTGCGGGCCGTGCGCCCGGTCAAGTCCCACGTCGCCGGGCTGTCCTTGGACGTGGAGTTCGCCGAGGGCGAGGAACTGCGCACCGAGGTGTCCGCGAAGTTCCGCCGCGAGGGGGTGACCCGTGAGCTGGAGGCCGCGGGCTTCGCCCTCGAACGCTGGTGGACCGACTCGGAGGGGCGCTTCGCCCTGAGCCTGGCCCGCGCCGTCGGCTAGCGGACGCGGGGGGGGGGCCGGCCCGGCCCCCCGCCCCGCGGCACCCCGCGCGCCGCCCGGGGCCCCGGAGCCCCCCCCCCTCCCCCCGCCGGCGGGGGGGGGCGGGCCGGCGGGGCGGGGGGGGGCGGGGGCTGGGCCGGCGCGGTGGGTTGGGGGCGGGGGGGGGGCCCGGTGCCCGGCGCCGGGCACGGGACCACCGCGTCGTCGGACGGGTCCCGGCTAGCCCACCAGCTTCCGGCTCCGGGCGGGGTGTTCGAGCACGGCGGTGCTGTCGGCGCACTGGTCGATCGCGCCGAGCAGCGGCAGGGCGGCCACCTCCGGGTCGGTGATCGCGGCGCGCAGGGCGGTGGTGAAGCGGTCGGCGCGCAGCACCCGGAACGGGCGGTCGTGGTACGGGCGGGTGGTCGGGTCGACCGGTTCGGCCAGGCCGAGGTCGTTGCACCGCGCGGCGATCCGCTCGTACGCCACGGCCAGGTGGTCCTCCCGCGCACGCCAGTCGGTCGCCGCCACCGCGGCCCGCAGCACCGGCACGAGGTCGGCGTAGCGGGCGAACGCGCTGCCGAGCCACTTGTCGTACGGCGGGTAGCGCCGGTCCAGCAGCAGCCGCAACCGCATCAGGTCACGGGTCAGCCTGGCCGCGACCACGGCCGACCCCAGCTCGTCGCCGACCTCGCCGCACCGCCCGACGAACGCCTCCTCCTCCGCGACGCGCGACCACTGGCACGCCGGCACGTGCCGCCACACGTCGTCCGGGTACCACCGCAACGCCTCCCGTGCCGCCGTCAGCACCCCGAGCCCGTCGTGGAACACCGCGCCGGCCGTCGTCTCCGCCAACCGCTGCGTCGGCGCGCCCAACCAGTCCCGCACGGTCACGCCGCGGCGCGGGTCGAACCCCAACCGCCGGTCGAACCACGTGGCCGCGTCGACGACCTCCACCCGGTGGCGCACCGGCCCGTCCGTCACGGCCATCCGCCCGACGCCGTCGTCGTCCGTGCCGACGAAGTGCGTGGGATACCCGAGGAACACCTTGGGCAGGTGCTCGGCCAGCGCCGTCGAGATGTCGTCGGCCCGGGTGTCGTCCGGGTCGAGGAACAGCTGCAGGCGCGGCCCCCATTCGTGGTCGGCGGACCGTTCGGTGTCGAAGCCGAGCACCTCCGAACCGGAGCCGAGCCGGCCCGCGCTGTGCGGCACCTCGCCGAAGTGCGTCCGGACCAGCGGTTCGACCGCCTCCCGGTAGAACCGCTCGGCCAGCACCAAGCCCGGCATGAACCGTCCGTAGGCCACGAATCCTCCGTTCTGCGGGTGTTGCCAGACACGATCGAGTGAAAGCCTCGCGCGATGACGTCGCGGTGTCACTGAGGGGCGACGTCGAGTGAACCGAGGGAGCGCTACCGCATGCAACTCCGTAACAGAGCGCTGGTCCTCGCGCTGGCCGTGGGCACGGCGGTGTCCGGTCTCGTGGGAACCGGCACCGCCGCCGCACAGGAAGCGCGAGGCGCCACCCCCGTCCAGTGGGCGGCCTGCGCCCAGGACGTCCTGGACGAGATCCCGGCCGCGCAGCGCGACAAGGTCAGCTGCGCGAACCACCCCGTGCCGCTGGACCACCGCAAGCCCGACGGGGCCAAGATCACCATCGCGCTGATGAAGCGCCCGGCCGACGACCAGGCGAACAAGGTCGGCTCGCTGTTCATCAACCCCGGCGGCCCGGGCGGCGCCGGCCTGATCTACTCCGCCTACGGCAGCTCGTTCTTCCAGCCGGAGGTCATGAACCGGTTCGACCTGATCGGGTTCGACCCCCGCGGCGTCGGCCGCAGCTCGCCGTTGCGCTGCTTCAAGACCCTCGAAGAGGCCAACGAGGTCTTCGGCCGCATGTCCGGCATCCCGGTCACCCGCACCGAGATCCGCGACACCACGGACGCGACCGAGGACTACACCGACGCGTGCGCGCGCAACGCGGGCCCGTTGCTGAACCACATGTCCACCGAGGCCGTCGCCCGTGACCTCGACCTGCTGCGGCAGGGCGTGGGCGACCGGCAGCTCACGTTCGTCGGCTTCTCCTACGGCACGCTGCTCGGCGCGACCTACGCCAACATCTTCCCGTCGAAGTCGCGCGCCCTCGTGCTGGACGGCAACGTCGACCCGGCGCTGCGCACCTCCGACGGCGCGGAGTACGACCGCCAGCGCGCGCGGGGCTTCGAGCTCGCGCTGGACGCGTTCCTCAAGCGCTGCGACGCCGAGGGCGACAAGTGCGCCTACAGCGACGGCGACCCGCGGGCCAAGTTCGACGAGGTGCGCGACCACCTGCGCACCCGCTCGATCACGCTGCCCACCAACCAGGTCGTGACCTACGACGGCTACATCGGCCGGGTCGCCGGTGACCTGTACGCGCCGACCCGCTTCAAGGCGCTGGCCGCGTGGTTGCAGAGCATCCACGCCGTGCTGCACCCCGGCGCCGCCACGTTCTCCGCGCAGGAGCAGGCCGACCTGCTGCCGCCGTTGGCGAACAAGCGCGGTCTGGCCGACGTCCGCGCCGGGCTCACGGGTGACACCGAGTACCTGGCCGACGACTCGTACTACGGCGTGAACTGCACGGACAAGCCGTTCCTCCGGGTGCCGCAGCTGTTCCCGGCGGTGGCCGCGAAGTGGGAGCGGGAGTCGCCGACGTTCGGCCGCATGCAGGCCGCGTCCGACCTGCTCACGTGCGCGACCTGGCCGGCGCCCTTCCCGGACCGCTGGTCGGGGCCGTGGAACAAGCGCACGCCGAACCCGATCGTCGTCGTGGGCAACTACTACGACCCGGCCACGCAGTACGAGTTCAGCAAGCGCATGGACCGACAGCTCGGCAACGCGCGCCTGCTCAGCGTGGACGCGTTCGGGCACTGCATCCTCGGCGACAGCGCGGGTGTCGACACCTTGGTGACCGACTACCTGGTGAACCTCAAGGCCCCGGCGGACGGCCAGGTGTTCCAGCCGAACGCCCAGCCGTTCTAGCGGCTCCGGGTGCGGCCGTCGTCGCGAAGGCGACGGCCGCACCCGCCAGGACCACCAGCTCCGTCGGCACGGGCGTGGTGCGCAGCCAGGTCAGGCCCAGGTAGACGACGGCGGTGAGCAGCACGATCGGGCTCCGGCGCCGCCACGACCACACCGCCAGCCCGACCGCGACGACGAACGCCAGGAACAGCTCGTCGTAGTCGACCCACGGACCGACCGCCACGGCGATGGCGACGCCTTCGATCCCGCCGGTCTCGTTCCGCCCGCCGGGCGCGTTCGCGAGCATCGCGGGGAGTTCCGGCGTCAGGAACACCCGGTCCACGACCGGCCACACCGCCAACCCGATGCCAACCAGCAGCAACGGGTACCACGCGCCGGGACGGCGGGCGTTCAGGTCGTAGGCGGCGACCACCACCGCCGCGACCACCAGCGCGAGCGCGCTGTAGTGCCACAACGAGCCGAGCAGCCCGACGATCGCCACCACGTGCCACGGCCGCACCCGGTCGACCCTGGTGTGCGCGAGCACCGCACCGGCCAGGACCACCAGCTCCGGGTGGGGCGGGAAGTCGAACGCGGGCACGACCGGGATGGGCGAGGTCAGCGGCGCGTAGGAGAACCAGCCGAACTCCTCGACCGGTTCCTGACGGAAGTGCCAGACGGCGGCCAGGTATCCCACCGCCGTGACCGCGACGACGTAGCCGCGCGCACGCCACGCCCAGATCCCCAGCCCGACGGCCACCACCACGCCGAGCAGGAACTGCCACAGGTCGAACGCGGTCACCCCGACGGAGAACCACGACCCGGCCGCCGACGTCAGCGCGAACGCGGTCGACCCGGTCACCAGCAACGGGAACCAGGCGCCGGGCCGCTCGGCGTGCGCCTCGCGCGCCTTCACCAGCAAACCGGCGATCACCAGCGGGAGCGAGACGTCCAGCGGCGGGCCGTCCTCCCAGAGCGGGAGGACGAGCCCGACCAGCACCGGCAACGCCCACAAGGTCTTCCACCACACGGTTCCCGTGTCCACGACGGCCCCCATAAGGGCGCAACCCTAGCGGCCCTCCGAGAGGCCGAACCGGAGGTGCACGCGGCGCAGCCACGCCGGCGCCCACCAGTTGGCGCGTCCGGCCAGCCGCATCAACGCGGGCACCAGCACGGCGCGCACGAGCGTCGCGTCCACGGCGATCGCCACCGCCAGCCCCGCGCCCAGCATCTGCAGGTACATCACGCGGCCCGTGGTGTACGCGGCGAACGACAGGGCCAGGATCGCGGCGGCGGCCGTGATCAACGGCGCGCTGCGCTGGATCCCGGCGGTGACGGCGGCCCGGTCGTCACCGGTGCGGGCGTGCTCTTCGGCGATGCGGGACACCATGAACACCTCGTAGTCCATGGACAGGCCGTACGCGATGCAGAACATCAGGATCGGGATGCTCGGCTCGACCGTGCCGGTGGGCGTGAAGCCGAGCAGGTGCGCCAGGTTGCCCTCCTGGAAGCCCCACACCACCACGCCGAACATCACGGCCAGGCTGAGCAGGTTCAGCGCGGTCGCCTTCACCGGCAGCAGGACGCTGCCCGTCATCAGGAACAGCAGCACGAACGTGATCGCCAGGATCAGGCCCACCACCAGCGGCACCCGGTCGGTGAGGGCGTCGCGGAAGTCGGCCAGCTCGGCCGGGTAGCCGCCGACGAGGTAGTCCGGCTCCAGCGCGCGCACCCGCTGGACCAGCGCCGGCACGTCGCCGGAGAGCGCTTCCTGGGACGGGATCGCCGACCACGTGGTGCCGTAGCCGTTGGTGGTGACGTCCACCTGCACGATGCCGGGCACGTCGCCGAGCCGTGCCGCGTAGTCGTCGTTCCCCTGGACGTCCTTCGCGATCACGCGGATGGCGTCGGTCTGCTCCTGGCCGAAGCCGGCGCGGATATCCTCCTGCACCACCCGGCTGGACGCGTCCGCCGGCAGGACCCGGTCGTCGGGCAGGCCGACCCGCAGGCCCAGCACCGGCGCGGCGAGCAGGAGCAGCAACGCCAGCGCCGCGCCGCCGACCAGCAGCGGGCGGTTCATCACCGCGTTCGCCGTCCGCGCCCAGAAACCGGTGGCGCGCTCGGTCGCCGGGTGCGGCTTCAGGCACGCCAGGGCCGCGGGCAGGACGACGAGCGCGCCCAGCACGGACAGAGCCACCACCAGCACGCCCGCGTAGGCGAAGGAACGCAGGAACGGGAAGGGGAACAGCACGAGCATCGCCAGCGACGCGGCCACCGTGAGGCCGCTGAACAGGACCGTGCGCCCGGCCGTCGCGACCGCCCGTTCGACGGCCGCCGGCACGGTCGCGCCGCCGGCGAGCTCCTCCCGGTAGCGGGCGATGACGAACAGGCAGTAGTCCACGCCCAGAGCCAGGCCCATGACCAGCGTGATGTTCGCGGCGAACGTCGACACCTCGGTGAAGCGCGTGAGGCCGCGCAACGCGGCGAGCGTGCCGACCATCGCGAACAGCCCGATGCCGAGCGTGGTCAACGCCAGCGACACGCGCCGGTACAGGAGCACCAGCAGGAGCAGCACCACCGGCACCACGATCGCCTCGGCGCGCAGGAAGTCCCGCGCGGCCTGGGCGCCGACCTGGCGGAACACCTCGTCCTGCCCGCCGACACCCACCTCGATCACGTCGTCGGCGCGGGTGAACCGCTCGGAGAGGCCGGCGATGGCGGCCCGCGCGTCGGTGGCGCTGCCGGGCACCCAGGCCAGGATCAACGCCTGGCCGCCGTCCTCGGACCGCAGGGCCGGGCTGCGACGGTCCCAGTAGGACTCGACCTGCCGCACGTCCGGCGCGAGCTCGGCGGCCAGCGCGCGGGCCCGGTCGGCGGTGCGCGGGTCGTCCACGTCGCCGCCGCGCGCCGTGACCAGCAGGGTCAGGTTGGGGTTGCCGGTGCCGAACTCCTCGGCCAGCACCTCGGCCGCGCGCAGCGACTCCGTGCCGGGCGCCTCGAAGCGGGACAGCGACAGGGCCGACAACGCGCCGCTGCCCACGACGGCGGCGGCCGCCGCGACCAGCGCGGCGACGACCAGGACCAAGCGTCGCCGGCGCACGGCGAAACGCCCCAGCAGGTGCACGGGGTTCTCCTCGACTAGGTGTCGCATAAAATGCGAGCGATCGCTCGTGTTGCAAAAGTACGAGTGATTGCTCGTGTTTGTCAACGAGTGAGAAGGTGGTGCCCGTGGAGCCGAAGGTGGTGCGCCGGCAGGCGCGGGGCGAGCGGCGGATGGCCGAACTGCAGGACGCGGCGGCGGCCGTCTTCGCGGAGGTCGGCTACGAGGCCGCGACGACCAACGCCATCGCCGCGCGGGCGGGCGTGTCGCCGGGCACGCTGTACCAGTTCTACGGCAACAAGGAGGCCATCGCGCAGGCGCTGGCCGACCGGTACCTGGAGCAGCTGCGGTCGGCGCACGGCGCGTTGACGCCCGAGCTCGCGCACCTGCCGCTGGACGAGCTGATCGACCGGATGGCGGGGCCGATGGTGGCGGTGAACGTGGCCAACCCCGGCTTCAAGGCCCTGTTCGGCCGGTCGGACATGCCCGAGCAGCTGGCCGCGCCGACCAGGGCCGTGCACGCGGCGGTCTTCGGGCGGATCGACGCGGTGCTGGCCGCGCGGCGCCCGGACCTGCCCGCCGCCGACCGCGCCCGCACCGCGCAGGTGACCATGCGGCTGTTCGGCGGGCTGATCCCGATGATCGTCTCGGCCGAGGAGGGCGAGCGCCCGGCGTTGGTGCAGGAGCTGAAGAAGGTGCTGCGCGGCTACCTCGGGCCGATCGTGGGGTGAGCGGGCGTGAGGGGCGCCCCGGGTGTGGACGCCCCTCACGGTCTCGCGGTAACCGCTACTTCGGCGGCGGCGGGACCAGGCAGCTCACGGGAGCCGACTGGTTGCCCGAGGCGTCCACGCCGTAGACGAGCGCGTCGCCCTTGAGCGTGATGCGCCAGTCGATGTCACCGACGCCGGGCTTCTGGTTGGGCGTCGCGCCAGGGGCCTGCACCAGCTTGATCTTGGTGCCGGTCGGGAACCCGCCGAAGACCGCCGGGCTGGCCGAGTCGGACACGAAGACCTGCGGGTCCGGGTCCACCGCGTCGGTCGCGGAGAGGATGAAGAACCCGTCCTCGTTGTCGGCCGGTGGCTCGTTGCCGCCGCCCGGGTTGTTGGTCGGCTCGCACGTCACGGCCGGGGGAGTGGTGTCGACCCAGTCCTTCAGCACGTCGTCGCACACCTGGTGGCCGGCGGCGTGGGTGAAGCAGCCGCGGATCGAGTCCTGGCCGAGGCCCGCGAGGCCCTGCGCGGCCGGGTAGGTGAAGTCGACCGCGCCCGCGGCGGAGGTGCTGCCGTTGCCGGCGCCGCCCGCGTTCGGGCCGCTGAGGATCGAGAAGTCGACCGGGACGTTCGCCACCGGGTCGCCGAAGTCGTCGGTGACGGTCGCGGTCACGGTGTGCGTCTGGCCGGGCGTGCCCAGCTCGTTGACCTCGTGCTCGGGCTCCACGTCGATGGCCGCGGCGCACCCGCGCACGTTCACCGTCGGGTTGCCGAACGTCACGACGTGGCCCTCGGCGTCGGTGTAGGCGACGGTCGGGTTGACCGCCAGCACGCCGCCACCGGTGGCCGGGAGGTGGGTCGCGGTGAACGTCATCGTCACCGTCTCGGTGCCGAGCTCGTCGATGGTCCAGGTGAGCTGGTTGCCGTTCTGGGCGACCGCGCCCTTGGACACCGCCGCGCCGCCGACCGAGAACTGCGGCGACACCGTGTCGACCACGGTCACGCCGGTCGCCGCGGGCACCACGATGGCCGCGCCGATCGCCTCGAAGACCTCCTGCAACTGGGCCGGGGTCGGCGCCTCGTAGTAGTGCGTGGCGTCGGGGTCCGTGGTCCAGTCCTGGATCTCGGCCGAGTCGACGGAGCCGAGGCCGATGCCGAAGATCTCGGTGCCGGCGTTGCGCGCCGCCGCGGCCGCGGGGCTCGCGTCGGGACCCACGGTCGTCTGGCCGTCGGTCATGATGACCATGATCTTCTCGTTCGTGGGCTCCGAGCCGGCCAGCTGCGCCTGCCCGGTGGTGATGGCCGCCGAGTGGTTCGTGCCGCCGGACGCGACCAGGGCGTCGATGGCGGACTTGGCGGCGTTCGCGTCGGACGACAGCGGGGTGTCGACGGAGGCGCCGTCGGCGAAGCTGACCACGCCGATGCGGCTGCCGTTGGCGACCACGCCGTCCAGCGAGCCGTCGGTGGCCTCGTCGATGATGTCCACGAACGACTTCGCGGCGGCCTTCAGGTCGCCGATCGCCCCCTGCATGCTGCCGGACCGGTCGAGGACCAGTTCGATGTCGACCGGGTTGCCCGCGATGCCGGTCTCGGCGTCGAGCGTCACGGTGACCGGGACCGAACCGCCGCAGGCGATGTCCGTCACCCCCAGTGCCTTGGTCCCGGTGACGGTGCCTCCCGCGGCTGCCGCGCCGGTGGTCGTGGCGAGTGGGGCCGCGAGTGCGGCCAACAGGATCGCGGTCACGCCGCAAGCCCGTCTTCGAGTGGTGATGTGCATTCTGATTCGCACCTCCTCGTGCGCGCCGACGAGACGTGAAATCCCCTCTGGAGTCACGTTCGCGCATTCCGGCGAAGCCGGGTAAGTCAGTCCCCGAACAGGTGCGGACCAGCGAAGATCCGACCGAATGACACTGCCGTGCGACTCGGAAGCGTCGGCATGGAGAGGTTAAACGCAAATTTTGCGAAAGAGCAATCGGTTCACCCGATCGGGGTAATAAGAATCATCGGTCGTTTTCGATCTGCGGATCGTTACGGACGAAACTTGAATTGTGACGACAATGCGGCGGCACAGCGTCCCGGAGCGCATGCCCGAGCGGTGGGACACTGATCGGCATGGCGCGGATCGGGTTCGTCCTCGGGGACATCACGGAGCAGCACGTCGACGTCGTGGTGAACGCCGCGAACTCGTCCCTGCTCGGCGGCGGCGGTGTGGACGGCGCGATCCACCGCAAGGGCGGCCCGGAGATCCTCGCCGCGTGCCGCGAGCTGCGGGCGGGCCACTACGGCGGCGGCCTCCGGACCGGCCAGGCGGTGGCCACGACGGCGGGCCGCCTGCCGGCCAAGTGGGTCGTGCACACCGTCGGCCCGGTCTGGTCGGCCGCGGAGGACCGCTCGGCCCTGCTGGCCGACTGCCACCGCAACGCGCTGCGCGTGGCCGCCGACCTCGGCGCCACCTCCATCGCGTTCCCGGCCATCTCCACCGGCGTCTACCGCTGGCCGGTCGCCTCCGCCGCCCGGATCGCCCTGTCCGCCGTCGCCGACGCCCCGGCGGACCTCGCTGTCCGCTTCGTCCTCTTCGACCGCGCCACCTACGACGCCTTCCGCGCCGCGGCCGAAGAGCAAGGGGTCGAACGCGAAGGGGTGTAACGCGAAGGGGCCGCCCACCCGGAGGTGGACGGCCCCGTCACGTGACGCGGACTAGCCGCGCACCATCTTGCGCAGCACGTACTGCATGATGCCGCCGTTGCGGTAGTAGTCGGCCTCACCCGGCGTGTCGATGCGGACCACCGCGTCGAACTCCACCTTCGAGCCGTCCGCCTTCGCCGCCACCACGTGCACCGTGCGCGGCGTGTCGCCGTCGTTCAGCGCGGTGATGCCGGTGAAGTCGAAGGTCTCCGTGCCGTCCAGGCCGAGCGACGCCGCCGTCGAACCCTCGGGGAACTGCAGCGGCAGCACGCCCATGCCGATCAGGTTCGACCGGTGGATGCGCTCGAACGACTCGGCGATCACGGCGCGCACGCCGAGCAGCGAGGTGCCCTTCGCGGCCCAGTCGCGCGACGAGCCCGAGCCGTACTCCTTGCCCGCCAGCACGACCAGCGGGACGCCCGCCGCGGCGTAGGCCTCGGACGCGTCGTAGATCGTGGTCTGCGGCGCGCCCTCCTCCAGGAAGTTGCGGGTGAAGCCGCCCTGCACGTCGTCCAGCAGCAGGTTGCGCAGCCGGATGTTGGCGAACGTGCCCCGGATCATCACCTCGTGGTTGCCGCGCCGGGAACCGTAGGAGTTGAAGTCCTTGCGCTCGACGCCGTGCTCGGTCAGGTACTTGCCCGCGGGCGAGTCCGCCTTGATCGCGCCGGCGGGCGAGATGTGGTCGGTGGTGACCGAGTCGCCGAGCAGCGCCAGCACGCGCGCGCCGCTGATCTCCGTGACCGGCGACGGCTCCATCTCCATGCCCTCGAAGTACGGGGGCTTGCGCACGTACGTCGACTGCGGGTCCCACTCGAACGTCTTGCCGGTCGGCGTGGGCAGCGACTGCCAGCGCTGGTCGCCTGCGAACACGTCGGCGTAGCCCGCGGTGAAGCCCTCCGGCGAGATCGCCGACGCGACGACCTCCGAGATCTCCTGCGGCGACGGCCAGATGTCGGCCAGGTACACGGGCTTGCCGTCCTGGTCCTTGCCGAGCGGCTCGGTGGTGATGTCCTTGTCCATCGAACCGGCCAGCGCGTACGCCACCACCAGCGGCGGGGACGCGAGGTAGTTCATCTTGATGTCCGGGTTGATCCGGCCCTCGAAGTTCCGGTTGCCCGACAGCACCGACACCGCGGCCAGGTCGCCCTGGTTGATGCCCGCCGAGATCTCGTCCTGCAGCGGGCCCGAGTTGCCGATGCACGTGGTGCAGCCGTAGCCGACCAGGTGGAAGCCCAGCTTCTCCAGGTACGGCAGCAGCCCGGCGCGCTCGTAGTAGTCCATGACGACCTTGGAGCCCGGCGCGAGGGTCGTCTTGACCCACGGCTTGCGCTCCAGGCCCTTCTCCACGGCCTTCTTCGCCAGCAGCGCCGCGCCGAGCATCACCGACGGGTTCGACGTGTTGGTGCACGACGTGATCGCGGCGATCGCCACCGCGCCGTGGTCCAGCTCGAACTCCGCGCCGTCCAGCGTGACCTTGACCGGCTTGGACGGCCGGCCCTCCGCGCCCTCGGCGGCGGACTGGAACACGTGCGGCTTGCCGCCCGCGTCACCGTTGCTCAGCGCGGGCGAGTCGCTGGCCGGGAACGACTCCTCGGACGCCTCGTCGACCGGCGAGTTCTCCACGCCGTCGGTGTGCGCGACGTAGGAGCCGAGCGCCTGCCGGAACGCCTCCTTGGCGTCGGTCAGCTCGATGCGGTCCTGCGGGCGCTTCGGGCCCGCGATCGACGGCACGACCGTCGACAGGTCCAGCTCCAGCGTCTCGGAGTACACCGGCTCGGCGGCCGGGTCGTGCCACAGGCCCTGCTCCTTGGCGTAGGCCTCGACCAGCGCCAGCTGCTCGGCGGAACGGCCGGTCAGCTTCAGGTAGTCGATGGTCTCGCCGTCGATCGGGAAGATCGCGCAGGTCGAGCCGAACTCCGGGCTCATGTTGCCGATGGTGGCGCGGTTGGCCAGCGGCACCGCACCGACGCCCGAGCCGTAGAACTCGACGAACTTGCCGACCACGCCCTGCTTGCGCAGCATCTCGGTGATCGTGAGCACCAGGTCGGTCGCGGTCGCGCCGGCGGGCAGCTCGCCGTGCAGCTTGAAGCCGACCACGCGCGGGATCAGCATGGAGACCGGCTGGCCGAGCATGGCCGCCTCGGCCTCGATGCCGCCGACGCCCCAGCCGAGCACGCCGATGCCGTTGACCATGGTGGTGTGGCTGTCGGTGCCGACCAGCGTGTCCGGGTAGGCCTGGCCGCCGCGGACCATCACCACGCGGGCCAGGTGCTCGATGTTGACCTGGTGCACGATGCCGGTGCCCGGCGGGACGACCTTGAACTCGTCGAACGCGGTCTGGCCCCAGCGCAGGAACTGGTAGCGCTCCTTGTTGCGCTGGTACTCCAGGTCCACGTTCAGCTCGAACGCGTCCGGCCGGCCGAAGATGTCGGCGATCACCGAGTGGTCGATGACCAGCTCGGCGGGGGCCAGCGGGTTGACCTTCGTCGGGTCGCCGCCCAGCTGGGTGACGGCCTCGCGCATGGTGGCCAGGTCGACCACGCACGGCACGCCGGTGAAGTCCTGCATCACCACGCGGGCGGGCGTGAACTGGATCTCGGTGTCCGGCTCGGCCGAGGGATCCCAGCTGCCCAGCGCACGCACGTGGTCGGCGGTGATGTTCACGCCGTCCTCGGTCCGCAGGAGGTTCTCCAGCAGGATCTTCAAGCTGTACGGCAGGCGCTCGGCGCCGTCGACCGCGCTCAGCCGGAACACCTCGTACGAGGCGTCGCCGACGGTGAGCGTGCCGCGGGCGCCGAAGCTGTCCTTGCTCGCTGGTGCAGTCACGTGAAACTCCATCTGGTGACGCGCAAAGTCGGTAGGGGAACTACTGCCGAGTCTCCCGCACCCGCGGGTGCGATGCCCTCTCACCCCAAACAGTACGCGTGTCCTGTATTCCGCTTCAACCCGGCCCTACCTTGATCGGGGCATCATCACACCCGTGGTGCGTCTTGATCGAATCGGCAAGCGCTACGGCCGCGGCCCGTGGGTGTTGCGCGACGTCACGCTCGCCGTGCGGCCGGGTGAAGTGGTGGTGCTGCGCGGCGGCAACGGCGCCGGCAAGTCGACGCTGCTGCGCGTCGCGGCGGGCGTGACCGCGCCGACGACCGGCCGGGTGAGCCGCGGCGCGTCGGTCGGGTACGCCCCGGAGCGGTTCCCGACCGGGGTGAAGCTGTCCGCCCGCGACTACCTGCGCCACCTCGCCGCCGTGCGCGGCGTGCCGGTGCGGTGGGAACTGGTGGAGGCGCTGGGGTTCGTCGGCGACCCGGACGCGCCGATGGCCACCCTGTCCAAGGGCAACACGCAGAAGGTCGCGGTCGCGCAGGCGTTGCACGCGACCGACCTGCTGGTGCTCGACGAGCCGTGGTCCGGGCTGGACGCCGCCGCGGGCGCGGTGCTCGGCGAGCTGGTGACCTCGTCGCGGGCCGCCGTCGTGCTGACCGACCACCACGGGCACGACCTGCCGGGCGCCCGCGAGGTGGTGCTCGGCGCGGTACGACCCGGTGGCGTGGTGATCGAGCTCGACCGGGTGGGGGAGGCGTTGGCGCAGATCAGCGCGCTGGAAGGGGTGTTCGCGGCGCACGGGGTCGGCGACGGCGCGCGGGTCGAGGTGCGGGCCGGGTTCAGCGACGGCGTGCTGGCCGAGGCGCTGCGGCTCGGCTGCTCGGTGCGGAGCGTGCGGTCGTGACGGCGCTGGTGCGGTACCTGCTGGTCGACGTGCTGCGCACGCAGCGCTGGCTGCCGCCGTTGCTGCTGCTCGTGGCCGTGCTCGGGATGCTCTACGCCTCCGACGCCGGCCCGCCGCTGCCCGCGTACGCCGGCACGTGCGTGCTGGTCTACCCGGTGTCGGTGTGGCTGACCGTGGTCGTCGCGACCGCGGAGGACCCCGTGCGGCGGACGATGACCGTGGTGACCGCGGGGGGCTGGGCCCGCGCGCAGGCCGCCGTGACCGCGTTGGCCGTGCTCGGGGCGCTGGGCGTGGCCCTGGTCGCCGCGGTGGCCCCGGTCCTGACGCAACCCCGCCCGTACCCGCTCGGCACGGTCGCGCAGGGTTTCGCCGGGTTGGCGGTGTGCGCGCTGGTCGGCGTGGGCGTCGGCGTGCTGTGCAGCCGCCCGGTGATCACGCAGGCCGGCTGGTCGGTCCTCGCCGCGACGGCGCTGGTCGTGCTGGTGTTCCTGTTCGGCCGCACCCCGCCGGTCGGCAACGTGCTGTGGGCGCTGTCGCACGACGACGGCGTCCCGTCCGCGCTGGCGCTCTCGGGCGTGGTCGCGGTGCTGTTCGTGGCCGCCGCGACCTGGCTCGGCTCCGCGGTGGGTCCCCGTCGCGGCTAGCGGTCGTGGCCGGCCGGTCGTCACCACCGCCGGCGGACCGCGGCCTTCGCGCCGGTCACCAGGCTCGCCGGCGGCACGTCGTCGGCCACGACCGCGCCGGCGGCGATCACGGCGTCGCGCCCGATCGTGACGCCGGGCAGGATCGTCGCGCCGGCGCCGATCCACACGTTCTCCGCCACGTCGATGGGCCCGCCGCTGAGCCACCCCCGTCGCTCCTCGGGGTCGACCGGGTGGCCGACGGTGATGAACGTGGCCTTCGGCCCGACCATCACGCGCTCGCCGAGCCGGATGCCGGCGTAGTCCAGGAACGTGCAGTTCTGGTTGATGAACACGCGTCCGGCGAGCTCCAGGCGAAGGCCGTGGTCGGTGTAGAAGGGCGGGTGGATGGTGACCCCGTCCGGCAGCGGCCGGCCGAGGATCGCGGCGAACAGCTCCGCCTTGCCCGCCTCGTCCTCGAACGGCAGCACGTTGAGGCGGGAGGTGAGCTCGGTGGCCCGCAGGACCCGCTCGGACATCGCCCGGAACTCGGCGCTGTGGATGCGCACGAGGCGGTCGTCGCGCATGGCTGGTCGCTTCCTCATCGTGGTGCCGTGCGGGGTGCCGCCAGTGCCCACGACGGGCGCCAGACGGGCCCGGGCGGCGTGGGCAGGCGGTGGAGGTGGTCGATGACCGGCCGGAGTCCCGGGTGGGGATTCGCGGCCGGCAGCAGGAGGGAGAGCGGGTAGGCGATCGTCGGCTCGACGATCGGGATGCGGCGCAGGTCGTAGTGCGTCGGCCAGGTGTACCGGTCGCGCGCGCCGACGAGGGTCGCCACCTCCGCGGAGTCCGCGAGGGTGTCCTGGAGCACCTCGTTGCCGAAGTTCGGGCCCGCCGCGTCGACGCGGAGGTCGAAGTCGGTGGTGAGCTCGTCGTAGAACACCGCCCACTCGCTGCGCGGCGCGATGCCCGGCACCCAGATCCGGTGCTCGCGCAGCCGGGTCGGGGTGAGGCTGCGCGCGGCGGCGAGGGGGTGCCTCGGGCCGACGAGGAGTTCCAGCGGCGAGTCGAACGCGTGGACCATCCGCACTTCGCGCGGCAGCGCGGCCCGCTCGGTGACCGCGCGGAACGAGGCGTCCACCTCGCCCGACTCGACCGCGGCGACCGCCAGGCGCGGGTCGTCGACCCTGAGGGTCACCACGTCGAGGTTGGTGCCGGGACGCGAGCGCCAGTAGTCGTGCAGGACGACCGCCTGCGCGCTGCGCAGCCCGAGGACGTCGACCCGGAGTGCCCGGGAACCGGGCCGGACCGCCGTGACCGCGCGGTCGACGCCGGCGACGACGGTCCGGGCGTGGGGGAGGAACGCCTGCCCGTCGAGCGTCAACTCGACCCCGCGGGCGGTGCGGGTGAACAGGCTGACCCCGAGCTCGCGCTCCAACGAGGCAACCCGCTTGGAGACCGCCTGCTGCGTGACCCCCAGCTCCGCGGCGGCGTGCCCCAACTGCCCGAGCTCGGCCGCCCGCACGAACGACCGCAGCGCTTCCGTGTCCACGGCTCGAGCCTATGGGCGTACAACCGACCGTTGTGGGTGGTCGGGAGCGGGTTGTGTCGTCGCAGCTCGGCGCGGTCGGCCTGGTTCACCTGCTCGACGCCCGGTTGTCCGTGCCGGATAAAAAAGCAGGGGCCCCTTGGCGGGGACCCCTGCGGAGCGTTCCGGTGCGGTGCGACTTACTTGATCGCCTTGATCAGCTCGTCGATGTCCTTCGGCTCCAGGCCGCGCATCAGCGTCAGGAACAGCTCGCTGTACGTGCGGAACGGGCTGACGTACCACTTGCCGTCGACCTCGGTGGCGACCACGCCGACGCCGTCCTTCAGCACCTGCGCGCCGATCCGGGCGATCACGTCGATCGCGGCCGACGGGATGTTCCGCCCGCCCTGCTGCTCGACCAGCTGCGTGATCTCGTCCGCGCACAGCCGCTGCGTCTGGCCCTGGACGGTGGCGCTGTAGCAGTCACCGTCCCGGCTGACCTCGACGGTCTCGCCCTCGGCCTCGACCACCAGCTTGCGGATCGTGAGCAGCTTGCCGCCGGAGACGTCCTTCGAGTCCGTCTCCAGCTCGATCAGCTTCGCGCCCGAGGCGGAGGTCTTGCCCATCTGGTCCAGGATGACCGGGCCGACGTCCTGCAGCACGCCCATCTCGTCCGGCGGCAGCAGCGCGATCACGCCCTTGACGTCGCCGTCGAGCGCCTTCTCGACCATCTGCTTCGCGGCGTCGTTCGCCGAGCCTGCGCCGGCCGGCGCGATGCCCTGGGCGGGCCACTTCAGGTCCTCCTGCTCCAGCGCGGCGTTCGCGATGGTGTAGAAGAGGCTCGGGTACCACTCGTCGCCGACCTTGATGGTGGCGATGCCGATCGGCTTGCCGTCGCGGTCGGCCTTCTCCTTGGCGAAGTCGATCGTGTCGGTCTCGGTGCCGGCCTTGTCCAGCTGCGCGCCGAGCGCGTCGACCAGCTTGTCGGTCAACGGGATCTGCTTGACGTCCGAGGTGATCGTGATCTTGCCCTCGACCACCTTGTTGATCGTCAGGCGGTCGTTGACCTTCTCCGCGGCGGCGTCGTCGAACTTGATGCCCTCGCTCTTGATCTGGACGCCGCTGAGCTTGTTCGGGTCCGCGTCCTTCTTCAGGATCTCCAGCCGCTTGGCCTCGCTGATCGTGGCCTCGGTGTAGTCCTTGCTCAGCTTCGCCTCGGCGGGCGCCAGGCCGTTCATGATGCCCAGGACGTCACCGCTGCCCAGCGCGCTGAGCAGGTTGTTCGCCGCGGTGGACGGGCTCTCGGAGCCGGCGGCCACGTCGTCGGAGCTGCGCAGCGCCCACACCGTGGCGACGGTGCCGGCGGCCAGCGCGAGGACGGCCACGACGGCGGTGACGACCAGGCCGGTGCGCTTCTTCTTCGGCGGCTCGCCACCCGAGAAGCCGGACGGGCCCTGGCCGTAGGGCTGGCCGAACTCCTGCTGGTAACCCGGCTGCTGGAAGCCCTGCGGGCCCGTCTGCGGGAAGCCCTGCTGGGGGAAGCCCTGCTGCGGCTGAGGCCCGGTCTGCGGGTAGCCGCCCTGCTGCGGGTAACCACCCTGCTGGGGGTAGCCGCCCTGCTGCGGCCCCTGCTGGTAGCCCCCCTGCTGCGGCTGGCCGTACGGGTTGTTCTGCGGTGGCCATTCGCCTCCGCCGCCACCTGGGTACGTCACGGTGCTCCTCCTGGAGTGCTGATCGCTGTGCGGGATTTCGCGGTGAGCACGGTGATCGCCCCGGCGATCCCCAGCACAGCACCACCGAGGGTGGCCACCGGTCCGGTCAGGCTGATCCCGACCAGTGCCGCCTCGTTGCCCCCTTGGACGGCGGCAAGTGCCGCCACCGTTCCCGCAATCGTGCCAAACACTAGTGCGAGCCATGCCGCGATCCGGTGAAAACGCACCGCCCAAAGCACCACGCAGCACACCGCCAACGGGGTGAGTGCCACCCACACGCCGCGCACGATCTCGCCCGGCACACCGTTCAACCCGGCGAAACCACGCAGAGCGACCACCTCGTAACTGGTCCGCGTGACCGTGCCGGAGCGCAGCCAGGGCAGGAAGAAGCCCGTCACGGCCGTGACCAAACCGATAACTCCGAGCACCGCGCCCGTCCAGCGTCTGATCGTCGGCTCCCCCGACACTCGTCTCATGGTCGGCTCCCCCGACGTGTTCCGCGCACGACCACATGCTCGCAGGCGTGTGGGACGGTGGTGACATGAGTGCACGGGACGTGATGGCCTTCGCGCGGCGCATCACCGCGCTCACCGGCGCGGGCGTGTCGCTGGAGTCGGGGGTCGTGCGGTTCCGGTTCGACGCGTCGGCGTTCCTGACGTCGGCGCGCGTGCGGCGGGAGGCGTGGGAATCCTGGCTGGACGATCCGATGTGGACGGCCGAGCCGAACGCCGCGCACCGCGCGCTGGCCGGGTTGCAGCGGGCCGGGCGGGTGCGGTCGCTGCTGACGCAGAACGTCGACGGCCTGCACCAGCGGGCAGGGTCCGCGGTGATCGAGCTGCACGGCTCGATGGCACGTGTGGTGTGCGTCTCATGCGGGGCGGTCAGCGCGATGGGCGACGCGCTGGCGCGGGTTCGCGGCGGCGAGGTCCCGCCGGGCTGCACCGCGTGCGGCGGGGTCCTGCGGCCGGCGGCGGTCGCGTTCGGCGAGCCCGTGCCCGGCGACGTGCTGCGCGCGGCGCGGATGGCCGTGCTGGACTGCGACGTGATGCTGGTGGCCGGGACGTCGCTCGTGGTCGAGCCGGCCGCGGGGTTGGTGCCGCTGGCGGCGAAGGCGGGCGCGTCGGTGGTGATCTGCGCGCTGGACCCGACGCCGTACGACGCGCTGGCGGCGGCGGTGGTGCGCGAGCCGGCCGCGTCGGCGCTGCCGGAACTGGCCGCCGTGCCCGTGGTGGCGACCGGCCCGATCCGCACGTGGGGCGACCCCAGCACCTGGTGAAGCACCCGATCGTGGCGGTCAACCACCCGTACGTGAGCGCAGTGCGGTGCAAGGGTGACCGCATGGGGAGTCAACAGTCACCGATCAACCTCCGTGACGCGGTGGTGGTGCCAGGGCTGGTCGACGAGGTGGACGTGCGCTGGCGGGCCGACCAGTTCAGCGCCCGGGAAGAGGGCCACGGTTGGCGGTTCCGGCCGAGGGGCGAGCACCTGGTGTGCTTGGGCGGGCAGGAGTTCCGGCTCGACAACCTCCACTTCCACCGGCCGAGCGAGCACTGGGTGCGCGGCCGGGCGCGCGGCGCGGAGATGCACGCCGTGCACCTGAGGGCGGACGAGGCGCTGCGGGCGTGCGTGGTGGCGGTGTTCGTCGACCTCGGCGAGCCGGGCCCGTCGGAGGGGAAGCCGCCCAGCGGCATCGACCTGCCGGCGCTCTTCCCGGGCGGCGGCTTCCACCGCTACGAGGGCTCGCTGACCACGGGCGAGTTCGACGAGATCGTCAGCTGGGTCGTGATGGACCGGCCGGTCCAGGTGGAGGACCCGGCCCTGCGCGCCTTCGTCCGCACGCACGCCGACCACCCCCGCCCGGTGCAGCCGGTGAACCGGAGGTTCGTGCTGACGACCGGGTGACGTGGAGGTAGCCGGGGCGGTGGCGGGTAAATAAGGTCACCTCGTATGCGCGTACCCCTGACTGTCGCCGATTTCCTCCACCGGGCGGAGCAGGTCTTCGCCGACACCACGGCCTCCGTCGACGAGCCCGTCCAGCCCGCCGCACCCGTGCCGAGGTCGACCTACGGCGAGTTCGCCACCCGCGTCCGCGCCTGGCAGGCCGGGTTCGACGCGCTCGGCCTCGGCGAGGGCGAGCGGGTCGCCGTGGTCAGCCACAACTCGGCCCGGCTGCTCGAACTGCTGCACGCGGTGCCCGCCACCGGCCGCATCGCGGTGCCGGTGAACTTCCGGCTGCGGCCCGACGAGGTGTCCTACATCGTCGAGCACAGCGGCGCGTCCGCGCTGCTCGTCGACCCCGAACTGGAGCTGGACGGCGTCACCGCGCGGCACCGCTTCGTGCTCGGCGAGCAGACCGAGACCGAGCTGATGCGCTTCGACACCGAGCCGCGACCCTGGCGCGAGCCGGACGAGGACGCCACCGCCACGATCAACTACACCTCCGGCACGACCGCCCGGCCCAAGGGCGTCCAGATGACCCACCGCAACATCTGGATCAACGCCGTCACGTTCGCCATGCACGCCCGCGTCTGGGAGCGGGACGTGTACATGCACGTCCTCCCGATGTTCCACTGCAACGGCTGGGGCATGCCCTACGGCCTGGCCGGGCTCGGCGTGCCGCAGGTCGTGCTGCGCAAGGTCGACGGCACGGAGATCCTCAACCGGGTCCGCGACCACGGCGTCACCCTGATGTGCGGGGCGCCCGCCGTGTGGAACGCCGTGCTGGACGCCGCGCAGGACTGGGACGGCGAGGTCCCCGGCCGCGACCGGGTCCGCGTCATCTGCGCCGGCGCGCCGCCGCCCAGCCGCACCATCGCCCGCGTCGGCGAGGAGCTCGGCTGGGAGTTCCTGCAGCTCTACGGCCTGACCGAGACGTCACCGCTGCTGACCTTCAACCGCACCCGACCTGCCGACGACGAGCTGCCGCCGGCGGAACGGGCGCGCAAGCTGTCCCGGGCCGGCGCGCCGGGGCTCGGCGTGCGGCTGAAGGTGTCCGACACCGGCGAGGTGCTGGCCCGCGGGAACGTCGTCATGGCGGGCTACTGGGAGAACCCCGAGGCCAGCGCCCAGGCGTTGGAGGACGGCTGGTTCCACACCGGCGACGGCGGCGAGCTGGACGACGAGGGCCACCTGACGATCTCCGACCGCAAGAAGGACGTGATCATCACCGGCGGCGAGAACGTGTCGTCCATCGAGGTGGAGGACGCCCTGTTCGCCCACCCGGCGGTGGCCGAGGCGGCGGTCATCGGGGTGCCGCACGACAAGTGGGGCGAGACGATCAAGGCGCTGGTCGTGCGGGCCGAGGGCGCCGAGGTGACGGAGGCGGAGCTGATCGCGCACTGCAAGGCCCGGCTCGCCGGCTACAAGGCGCCGACGTCGGTCGAGTTCCGCGACGCCATCCCGCGCACCGCCACCGGCAAGGTGCAGAAGTTCAAGCTGCGCGAGCCGTACTGGGCCGACCTCGACCGCAAGGTCAACTGACCGTGATCGAGTCACCCTGCTGAGGGTGGTTCCCCGCGTCTGCTGTGACCCGTGTGGCTGAAGTTCACGCCGGGTCGATTGGAAGCAGTGAGGCACGAGTGGCAGAGTCGGCCTGCATGGCGCCGTTCGGCGTAATGCCGATCGGCCGAGTGCGCGGGGAGGCGGCAGTCGTGACTCGATGGGCGATCCCGATCGCGATCGCGTTGACCACCGCGCTGGGGCTGGGCGGCACGGCGCACGGCGCGCCGGCGCCGCCCCCCAACCCCAGCGACGCCGAGATCAGCGCCGGCCGGCAGCAGGCCGACGCCAAGGCGGCCCACGTCGGTGAGCTGACCGGTCGGCTCACCGACGCCGAGGCCCGCCTGCGCGACCTCACCGACGAGGTCGCGTTCAAGTTGGAACTGGCCAACAAGGCGCGGGTCGACCTGGACACCGCCCAGGGCGAGGCGGACCGGGCGCGCCGCGACGCCGACGCGGCGCGGGTCGAGGCCGACGCCGCCGCCCGGGCCGTCGAGGACGCCCGCGTGCGGCTGGACGAGTTCGCCGCCGCCAGCTTCGAGCAGGGCAGCCTGGTCGGCTCCGTCTCGGCCTACTTCGGCGCGACCAGCCCGCAGGACCTGCTGTCGCGCGCGCAACTGCTCCAGGCCGTGAGCGAGTCGAGCCTCGACGCGCTGGACGACGTCGAGCGCACCCGCGCCGAGCAGGCGAACAAGGACTCCGCCGCGCGTGCCGCGCTCGACCTGGCGGACCGGAAGCAGGCCGCCGCGGACCAGGCCAAGCGGGACGCCGACGCGGCGCAGGCCACCGCCGTGCAGGCGCAGCAGGGCCAGGCCGCCGCCGCGCGGAGCATCCAGGACGACAAGGCCCGCGTGGAGGGCGAGCTGGACCAGGCGCTGGCCGCGGTCGAAGGGCTGGAGGACCAGCGCGACCGGTACGACCGGTGGTTGGTGGACAAGCGCCGCGAGGACGAGGAAGCCGCACGCCTGGCCGCCCTCGCCGCGTCCGCGCCCCAGGCGCCACGCCCGCCGACGGTGGCGGCGCCGAGCGGCCACGGTGTGGAGACCGTCGTCGCCCGCGCGCTGCAGCAGCTCGGCGTGCGGTACTCGTGGGGCGGCGGCAACTACGACGGCCCGACCGTCGGCATCCGGGACGGCGGCGTCGGCGACGCGCACGGCGACTACTACACCGTCGGCTTCGACTGCTCCGGGCTGATGATGTACGCGTTCGCGGGCGTCGGCGTCTACCTGCCGCACTACAGCGGTTACCAGTACAACGCAGGCCGCAAGGTGCCGCTCGCCCAGGCGCGGCGCGGCGACATGCTGTTCTGGGGACCGGGCGGCGGCACCCACGTCGCGCTCTACCTCGGCGACGGCATGATGGTCGAGGCGCCGTACTCCGGCTCGCACGTCCGCGTCGCCCCGGTCCGGTACGGCGGGATCATGCCGTACGCCACGCGCCTGCTGTAGCCGTCACCGGCGGTTCCCGGTCGACGCCGGTCGGCCGGGAACCCCGGTCAACGCGGGTCGCCGACGGGTTCCAGTCGCAGCGCGCGGACCTCCTCGCGCAGCGCCCTGACCTCCGCCAGCAGCACGTCGTCGGACGCGCCCGGTCGCGGTGAGGCCTCGGACTCCATCGCGCTGCACACGACCGCGATGAACAGGTTCAGCATGGTGAAGGTGCCGACCAGCAGGTAGACCACGAAGAAGATCCAGGCCAGCGGCTGGGTGACCATCAGGTCGCGCATCACGTCCGACCAGCCGTCGCCGGTGGTGAGCTGGAACAGCGTCAGGACGGTCGCGCCGAGGTCGCCGAACCGGGGATCGCCGCCGGCGCGGAACAGGTTGACGGCGACCACGCTGCCGACGTACAGCAGCAGCACCAGCAGCCCGGTCAGCGACAGCAGGCCGGGGACGGACCTCACCAGCGCGGTCACCACGCGGCGCATGCTCGGCACCATCGCGACCAGGCGCAACGCGCGCAGGATGCGCAGGGCCCGGATCACCGACAGCGGACCGGCCGCGGGCAGCAGGGAGACGCCGACGACCACGAAGTCGAAGACGTTCCACGGGTCGCGGAAGAACCGGGGGCCCTGCGCGTAC
This sequence comes from Actinosynnema sp. NPDC002837, assembly GCF_040295345.1. Taxonomy (NCBI): domain Bacteria; kingdom Bacillati; phylum Actinomycetota; class Actinomycetes; order Pseudonocardiales; family Pseudonocardiaceae; genus Actinosynnema; species Actinosynnema sp. NPDC002837. The sequence goes on along the minus strand of NZ_JBEOVG010000032.1, from coordinate 14,267 downwards.
AGCCGCGCGGCCAGTTCCAGGACGAAGATCGCCAGGGCGGTGCGGTCCAGCACGGCGAACACGTCGCCGTAGGCGGCGACCAGTGCCGTCGACGTCTCGCAGCCGAGGGTGACCGCGTTGACCACGATCACCGCGATGACCGTCCGCTGGAAGCGCCTGCCGTCCACGACATCGCGGACGCGGTCGCGCAGAGCCATGCCGAACTCCTCCTGCACGCGTGGGGGATCTTGCTCGATCGAGCACCGCCCCATCGGCGAGTCGGCCGTACGGCTTGAGGGAATTCACCTGGTCGAGCGGAAGAAATCCGATTTGGCGCGGGTGTAGTCGTCGTAGTCGTCGTCTCCGGCGTGCGCTTGCGCCGCACGGAGTTTCGCGACCTCGTACGCTTTTCGCACGGCCGGGTCGGCGCGCAGCCGGTCGCGGAAGTCGATCGTCCGCCGGTGCCACGGGTTGCCCAGCTGCCGCACGTGCAGGATCGCGGTCTCCGCCGGGTCGGGTCGGACGTAGAGCCGTTTCCGGTACAGCTCCGCCGGCACTTCCGGGTCGGTGTGCCAGTCGTGGGTCACGCCGGGGGAGTCGGGGCGGGTGCCTCGGGCCGCGCGGAAGCCCACCGCGGCCATCGCGCGGTCGAGCCCGTCGGGGTCGGGCAACGCGGTCACGCCGAGCTGGAGGTCGACGAACCGCTTGGCGCGCAAGCCCGGCACGGCGGTCGAGCCGATGTGCTCGTAGCTCCACGACGGCTCGGCGAGGTGCGCGCGCAGCCGGTCGAGCAGGCGGCGCGCGGTGACGGGCAGCAGCGGGTCGTGCTCCTCCAGCACGGGCGGTGTGCGCGGCGGCGGGTCGATGCCGGCGAACCGCCGCGCGAACGGCGCGATCCGCTCGGACCACACCGCGTCCACCCCGTCGGGACCGTCCACCACGACGTCCGCCCGCGCATCACGGACCGCGCTCACCACCAGCGCGGCGGGCGCGAACGAGTCGGCCACGGTCACCAGCCCGGTCACGTCCAGCGCGCGCAACCGGTCCGCGACGGCCGGCGCGGACACCACTGCGACGAGCAGTCGTCGATCGTCCATGCGCCCATGATGGCGCGGACCCCGGTGAGCCGGGGCCCGCGCTCCGCGTCAGCGGTCCATCAAGGCGAACACGCCCCAGCCCAGGTACTCGCGCTGGTAGCGCGCGTACCGGGCCGGCCCGGTGGCGAGCTCGGCGCGCATCACGGGCGCCAGCTCGTCGTCCGGGTTCTCGTCCAGCCAGCGGCGGGTGTTGAGCCACTGCGCGGCGACGTAGCGGTCCCAGCTGTCCTGGTCGGCCAGCACCATCTCGACCACGTCGCAGCCCAACGCGCCGAACTGCGCCAGCAGTTCGGGCAGCGGGAGGAAGTCGTCCCGGCTGCTCGCGTGGCTGCCTTCCACGGCGGCCTGGTCGGGCGGGTCGAGCCGCCAGAACGGGTGCCCGATCAGCAGCAGGCCGCCGGGGCGCAGGCTGCGCCGCAACAGCTCCACCGTGCCGGGCACGCCGTCGCCGATCCACGTCGCGCCGACGCACGCGGCGATGTCCACCGGCTCGTCCGCGACGTGGCCCGACGCGTCGCCGTGCACGAACTCCAGCCGGTCGGCCACGCCCAGCTCGACCGCCCGGGCTTTCGCCGAGGCGAGGAACGTCGGGCTGAGGTCGACGCCCGTGCCGGTCAGCCCGTGGTCACGGGCCCAGGTGCACAGCATCTCGCCCGAACCGCAGGCGAGGTCGAGCACCCGCGACCCCGGTTCCGGGCGCAGCGCCCGGCCGAGGACGGCCAACTTGGCGTCGTCCAGGGGGTTGTGGATGCGGTGGGTGCTTTCACGGATGGTGAAACCACGGGGTATGTCCACTTCCGGTCTTCCTCACGTCCAGGGGAAAGGTCGGCGTGATCGGCCGCTGGGCGGCCGTGATCCGGACGGGCATGCAATGCACCTCTTCGCACACGTGAGGATGGACGGCGGTGAGGCTAGGCATGATCGCGAGCGGCTGTCCACGGGATTACCGGATCCGTCTCAGTTGGCCTGTCCACTGTGGACTACGGGTGGATATGATCCCCTATTCGGGGTGATCCGGGAATGGGGACCCCCGATATGCGGAGAAATGCTCCTGATCACCCGAATGCGCGGCCCGGATTCGGTAGCGTCAGTGGTCTAGGGAGGAAGTCAAGTCCAGGGGGGACCATGACGGCCGGCCGCTTGATTCTCGACGACGGCGAATTGACCTATCACAGACGTGGCGAAGGACCGCCGGTCGTGCTGCTGCACGCCGGCGGGCTCGGGTGCGCCACGTGGGACCGCCAGTTCGACCTGCTGGCGCGGGACCACACCGTGGTCCGGTACGACGCGAGGGGCCACGGCGAGTCGTCGCCGGTGACCGGCCCCTACTCGCACCACGAGGACCTGAAGGACCTGCTGGACGTGCTGGGCCTCGACCGGCCCACGCTGGTCGGCCTGTCGCTCGGCGCCCGGACCGCGATCGACTTCGCGGTCACCCACCCCGACCGGGTGGCCGACCTGGTGCTGGTCGGGCCGGGCGTGAGCGGGATGAAGTTCGAGGACCCGTTCGTCCTCGACCAGCTCGCGCGGATCCGGGCGGCCACGACGGTCGACGAGGTCGCGGAGTGCCTGCTGCGGATGTGGGTCGACGGTCCGCACCGGTCGCCGGACGAGGTCGACCCGGAGGTGCGGGAGCTGTGCCGCGCCCTGACCGTCCGAGCCGTGTCGAGCGGCGTGTTCACGACCGCGCCGGACGAGGTGCACGCCGTGGACCGGCTGGACGAGCTCACCGCGCGGACGCTCGTCGTCGTCGGCGACCTCGACTCGTCGGACATCCGGTCGGTGGCCGATCTCGTGCTCGCCTCCGCGCCGCGCGCGGAGGAGGTCGTCGTCGAGGGCGCCGCCCACCTGGTGAACCTCGACCGGCCGGCCGAGTTCGACCGCGCCCTGCTGCGGTTCCTCAGCGCGTCGCGATGAACGGCGGCTTCCACCAGGCGGTGCTCGACCGGGCCGACGCCGCGGTGCTGGTGGTGGACCCGGGCGACCTGGGCGTCCGGTGGGCGTCCCCGGCCGCCCGGCGGCTGTTCGGCGCCGCGTCCGGCCTGCTGCCCGACCTGGTGGCCGACGGCGACGCGGCGGCGGTCGGCACGTTCCTCCAGGCGGCGGGCCGCGCGGGCGCGTCGCGGCTGACGTGCGCGGTGCCGGTGGAGGGGTCCGTGCACCGCCGGGTCGACCTGATCGCCCGCGACCTGAGCGAGGACCCGGACGTGCGCGGCCTGGTGGTCGTCGCGCTCGACGTCACGGGCTGGGCGGAGACGGCCGACGAGCTGGGCAGCAGGCTCAACACCGACGCGCTGACGGGCCTGGTGAACCGCACCGGGTTCCTGCCGCGGCTGGAGCAGGCCGTGCGCGGCGCGCCGGGGCCGGTGCTGGTGTTCCTCGACCTCGACCAGTTCAAGGACGTCAACGACCGCCACGGGCACGCGGCCGGCGACCACGTGCTGCGGCTGGTCGCGTCCCGGCTGGCCGCGGTGGTGGCCGGTCGCGGCACGGCGGCCAGGCTCGGCGGCGACGAGTTCGTCGTGCTGCTCGACGAGCTGGACGAGCAGCAGGCGATCGCCGCGGCGCAGGAGATCCTGGCCGTCATCGCCACGCCGGTGACGTTGGACGAGGGCGTGATCCGGGTGTCGGTGTCGGCGGGCATCACGTTCGTGCGGCCGGGTCACGGCGCGGAGGACCTGCTGCACCAGGCGGACCTGGCGATGTACCGGGCGAAGACGACCGGCCCGGTCGGCGTCGCCGTCTACGACCAGGACCTGGAGGACTGGGCGCTGGCGCGCAAGCACCAGGTCGACCGGCTCGCCGAACGGCTGGAGGAGCTGCACGCGGAGAACCGGGCGCTGGCCGAGGCGGCGACCATCGACCAGCGCACGGGCCTGCCGAACCCGGCGACGTTCGACGTGGACCACGCCCGCCGCAACCGCGCCGGCGAGCCGTACAGCCTGCTGCTGGTCGACATCGACCGCTTCCACAGCTACAACACGCTCTACCGCTACCTGGCCGGGCACGAGACGCTGCGCAAGGTCGCCGAGGCGATCGACCGGACCACCCGCGCGGGTGATCGCGCGTACCGGTACGGGGGCGAGGAGTTCACCGTGCTGCTGCCGGGCACGCGGCTGGAGGGCGCGCTGGCGTCCGGCGAGCGGATCAGGCAGGCGGTGCAGCGGCTGGGGCTGGAGCACCGGGGCAACACCGGCGGCGTGGTGACGGTGTCGATCGGCGCGGTGGAGGTCGTGCCGGGCGCGTCCGTGACCGACGCGGTGGAGGAGGCCAGCGTGGCCGTGCTGCAGGCCAAGGACGCGGGCCGCAACCGGGTGGTGGGCCGTCGTGCCGGTGGCTGAGGCCCGCTCGACCACCGGCTCACCCGCGCGGCGCTGTACCTGGGCCGTTCAGCCCAGCTCGTGACTACGCTGAGTAGAGAAATGGGCTACTTGGATTGCGAATGAATGAATTCACCTGGGCCGTTCTGGTGAACGTGATCACGGTGAGTTAGTAATGGGCGTGGACCACGACTCGATGCAGCACTTCTCCGACGGCCTCTCCACCCTCGTCCTCGCCTACGTCGTCTCCGTGATCGGCTCGCTCATCGGCCTCGCCTGCATGGCGCGCGCCCAAGCGGAGCCGGGCCGTGCCGCCAAGGCGCGCTGGACCGTGTTCGGGGCGTTCGCCATCGGGGGTGTCGCCATCTGGCTCATGCACTTCATCGCCATGCTCGGCTTCGACGTGCCCGGCGCCGCGATCAAGTACTCGGTGCCGCTGACCGCGTTGTCCGCCGTGGTGGCGATCGGGGTGGTCGGCGCCGGGCTGTCGCTGGTCACGCTGGTCCGGTTCACCCGGATGCGGCTGCTCGTCGCGGGCGCCCTGGCCGGGCTCGGCGTGGCGGGCATGCACTACCTGGGCATGTCCGCCATCCGGTTCCGCGGCGAGATCTCCTACGACCGGCCGCTGGTCGCGCTGTCGTTCCTGATCGCGGTGGTGGCGGCGACCGCCGCGTTCTGGTTCACCCTGGTCGTGCGGACGGCGTCGGCGCGCGTCGCGGCCGGGCTGACCATGGGCGTGGCGGTCACCGGCATGCACTACACCGGCATGGCCGCGGTGAACGTCGACGTCGACCCCGGGATGGCCGCGCCGCAGGGCACGTCCGCGTTCGACCTGGTGTTCCCCGTGTTCGTGACGAGCGCCCTCGTGGTGGCGGCGCTGCTGTGGATGCTCTTCACCGCCGACGAGGACGCGCTGGGCGAGCCCGTCTAGCGGCTACCGTTGGCCCGTGGCGTCCTGGACGGCGGTGGTTCTCGCGGGTGGTCGGGGCAGCAGGCTGGGCGGCGTGGACAAGGCGTCGGTCGTGGTCGACGGGCGCACGTTGCTCGCCCACGTGCTCGACGCGGTCGCGCTCGCCCGGCGGAGGGTCGTCGTCGGCCCGCGCAAGGACGACGTGCCCGGCGTGACGTGGGCGCGGGAGGACCCGCCCGGTGGCGGACCGGTGGCGGGGCTGGCCGCCGGGCTCGCGCACGTCGCCACGGACCTGGTGGTGGTGCTCGCGGTGGACCAGCCGGGCATCACCCGGTCCACTGTGGACCGGCTGCTCGCGGCCGTCGGCGACACCGGTGCGGTCCTCGTGGACGAGGAGGGGCGGTCGCAGTGGCTAGCCGGGGCGTGGCGCACCGGGTCGTTGCGCCGAGCCGTGCCCGCCGACCCGCGCGACGTCTCGATGCGCTCGGTCCTCGGGCCGCTGGACCCGGTGCCCGTTGCCGCCGAGCCGGGTGAGGCGCGCGACGTCGACACCCCTGGTGATCTCGAACCCTGACGGGTGACCAAGATCGGGTGAAATGGGCGTGAGCTGCATCGCTGCCCGTTTCCCGGGCCGGACCCCTTCACAAGAGCCACACCGTCGGCAGGGGAGACTGGGGCACAGTCGTACAACCCTGTCGAGGAGGACCTTTGTCCGAGCCCGCCGCCGAGGCGTCCCACACGCCGGCTCGTGACGCCCAGTTGCTCGAACGCACCGTGTTCGAGGTCAAGCGGGTGATCGTCGGTCAGGACCGGCTGGTCGAGCGGATGCTCGTCGGCCTGCTGGCCAAGGGCCACCTGCTGCTGGAAGGCGTGCCCGGCGTGGCCAAGACGCTGGCCGTCGAGACGTTCGCGAACGTCGTCGGCGGCTCGTTCTCCCGCGTCCAGTTCACCCCCGACCTGGTGCCCGCCGACATCCTCGGCACCCGCATCTACCGCCAGGGCAGCGAGAGCTTCGACGTCGAGCTCGGCCCCGTGGTCGCCAACTTCGTCCTCGCCGACGAGATCAACCGCGCGCCCGCCAAGGTGCAGTCGGCGATGCTCGAGGTGATGGCCGAGCGGCACGTGTCCATCGGCGGCAAGACGTTCCCGATGCCCACCCCGTTCCTGGTCCTGGCCACCCAGAACCCGATCGAGAACGAGGGCGTCTACCCCCTGCCCGAGGCGCAGCGCGACCGGTTCCTGTTCAAGATCCAGGTCGAGTACCCGACGGCCGAGGAGGAGCGGGAGATCGTCTACCGGATGGGCGTCGAGCCGCCGGTGCCCAGCCAGGTGCTCGGCCCGGACGAGCTGGTCCGCCTGCAGGGCGTGGCCTCCCGGGTCTTCGTGCACCACGCGCTGGTCGACTACGTGGTGCGGCTGGTCATCGCGACCCGCGCGCCCAAGGAGCACCAGCTCACCGACGTGGCCGGGTGGGTCGCCTACGGCGCCTCGCCGCGCGCCAGCCTCGGCATCATCGCCGCCGCCCGCGCCCTGGCGCTGGTGCGCGGGCGCGACTACGTGCTGCCGCAGGACGTCGTGGACGTGGTGCCGGACGTGCTGCGGCACCGCCTGGTGCTGTCCTACGACGCGCTGGCCGACGGCGTCCCGCTGGACCACATCATCACCCGCGTGCTCCAGACCGTGCCGCTGCCGCAGGTCTCCGCACGTCCGCAGACGCCGCAGCCCGCGGGCAGGCCGTGACCGAGCCGAACCCGCAGGGCGCCGACCGGCCCGGCTGGGCGCCGCCGGTGCTGCACGGCGGTCGGATGGAAGCGGCGCTGCGCACGCTCGAACTGGAGGTCCGCCGCCGGCTCGACGGGCTGCTCCAGGGCAACCACCTCGGCCTCGTGCCGGGACCGGGCTCCGAGCCCGGCGAGGCGCGGCCCTACCAGCCCGGTGACGACGTGCGGCGGATGGACTGGGCGGTCACCGCCCGCACCACCGTGCCGCACATCCGCGAGACCGTCGCCGACCGCGAGCTGGAGACGTGGCTCGCGGTCGACCTGTCGCCGAGCCTCGACTTCGGCACGGCGGCGTGCGAGAAGCGCGACCTGGTGGTCGCCGCGACGGCCGCGGTGGCGCACCTGACCCGCGGCGGCGGCAACCGGATCGGCGCCCTGGTCGCCACCGGCGAGAACCTCGTCCGGGTGCCCGCGCGCGGCGGGCTGGCGCACTCGCGCGGCCTGATCCGCAAGGTCGCCGAGACGCCCCGCGCGCCCGAGGGCACCCGCGGCTCGCTGGCCGACGTGGTGGAGCAGCTGCGCCGCCCGCCGCGGCGGCGCGGCCTGGTCGTGGTGATCTCGGACTTCCTCGGCGGCACGGAGTGGCAGCGCCCCCTGCGCGCGTTGTCCGCCCGGCACGACCTGGTGGCCATCGAGGTGATCGACCCCCGTGACATCGACCTGCCCGAGGTGGGCCGGGTCGTGCTGGCCGACCCGGAGTCGGGCAGGCAGCGCGAGGTCGTCGCGTCGCCGCTGCTGCGCCGGGAGTTCGCCGCGGCGGCGGCCGAGCACCGCGCCGAGGTGGCCGCGGGCCTGCGTCGCGCCGGAGCGGGTCACCTGGTGCTGCGCACCGACTCGGACTGGATCGCCGACACCGTGCGGTTCGTCGTCGCGCGCAAGCGCCGCTGGTCGGGAGGGGTGGCCTGATGAGCCTGTCGGGTTTCACCGCGCCGTGGTGGTTCGTGCTGCTGGTGGGCGTGGTGGCGCTCGCCGCGTTCTACGTGGTGCTGCAACGCGTGCTGCGCAAGCGGATGCTGCGGTTCGCCAACCTGTCGATGCTGGAGAAGGTCGTCCCCAAGCGCCAGGGCTGGTACAAGCACGTGCCGGTGGCGTTGCTGATGGTCGCGTTCATCGCGCTGACCGTGGCGCTGGCCGGGCCCACCGCCGAGCAGAAGGTGCCGCGCAACCGCGCGACCGTGATGCTGGTGATCGACACGTCGCTGTCGATGAAGGCCACCGACGTGCAGCCGTCCCGGTTGGAGGCCGCGCAGGTGGCCGCCAAGTCGTTCGCCGACGGGCTCACGCCGGGCATCAACCTGGGGCTGATCTCGTTCGCCGGTTCGGCCACCGTGCTGGTCGCGCCGACCACCGACCGCGCGGCGGTCACGCAGAGCATCGACGGGCTGAAGCTGGCCCAGTCGACCGCGACCGGTGACGCGATCGTGGCGGCGCTGGCGGCGATCGACTCGTTCGGCAAGGTCGTCGGCGGCGCGGACGGGCCACCGCCCGCCCGGGTCGTGCTGATGACGGACGGCAAGGAGACGGTCGGCACGCGTGACGCGTTCGACGCGGCCGAGGACGCGAAGACGGCGGGCGTCCCGATCTCCACGATCTCGTTCGGCACCGAGGAGGGCGTGGTCGAGATCGAGGGCCGGCGGCAGGAGGTGCCGGTGGACGACGACTCGATGAAGGAGATCGCGAAGCTGTCCGGCGGCGAGTTCTTCAAGGCCGCGAGCGCCGAGGAGCTGCGCCGGGTGTACGACACGCTGGGCGAGCAGATCGGTTACGAGAAGAAGCAGGCCGACGCGTCGCGGCCGTGGGTGGCGCTGGGCACCGTGCTGGGGATGATCGCCGTGGCGGGTGCGCTGCTCTTCGGGCAACGTCTGCCGTGAGCGGGCAGTATGTCGCCCGTGGTGGTGGCGGAGAACTGGCGGGAGATGGTCGACTGGTCCGTGGCGCTGCTGCGCCGCGGCACCGGCGAGGGCGTGCCGGAGTGGAACCGGCGGGTCTTGTCGTCCGGTCTCGACAACGAGTGTGACCTGCGGGTTTGGCTGCGCGAGCAGGGCGTGACGGGGTACCCGCAGATGCTGCTGGTGATGGAGCGGTTCGGCTACCCGGAGCTGTTGAGCGCGTCGTCGGACGAGCTGGTGGACGCCCAGTACGCCGACCGGCCCGAGCTGCGGCCGATCCTCGACCGGCTGCTGGCCGAGGCGGCGTTGCTGGGTCCGATGCGGGTGCAGGCGCGCAAGACGTACGTGGCGCTGGTGTCGCCGCGCCGGACGTTCGCGATCGTGCAGGCGACCACCCGGACGCGGGTCGACCTCGGCCTGCGCCTCGCGGGCCACGAGCCGACCGGCCGCCTGGAGCCCGCGGGCCCGGTCGGCAACGACACCATCACCCTGCGGCTCGGCATCTGCAGCGCCGACGACATCGACGACGACACCCTGACCCACCTGCGCCACGCCTACACCGCCAACTCCTGACCCCCGCGAGGGTCCTGCGTTCGCGCGGGCGCGGTCAGCCGTGGAGGCTGCGGTAGGTGGCGGCGGCGCCGGGGTGCAGGGGGAGGCCGGCGGTGCCGATCAGGCTGCGGACGTCCAGGAACTGGGTGCCCAGCGTCTGGCGCGGCACCAGGGCGGCGGCGCGGGAGACCAGGGTGCGGGTGACGGCGGCGGCCACGTCGTCCGGCAACGACGCCCGGCACACCAGCAGGTTCGCCACCCCGATCGTCGGCACCTCGCGGGTCGCGCCGTACACGCCGACCGGCACCGGCACCTGCTCGTACACCGAACCGTGCGCCGCGCGCAGCTCGGGCACCAGCTCGGCCAACGGCAGCAGGCGGATGCCGGGCAGGCCGTCCAACGTCGGCGTCGGCACGCCGCCCGACCACAGCAGCGCGTCGATCCGCCGGTCCGCCAACGCCTGCGCCGCGTCACCCAGCCTGTGGTGCTCCACCCGCACGGAGTCGCGCAGGCCGAGCGCGACGAGCATCCGCTCACCGGACAGCGACGCGCCGGAACCCTCCGCGCCCAGGGAGATCGTCCGCCCGGCCAGGTCGGCGGGCGCCCGCGCGGGATCGTCCACGCGCACGACCAGCTGCAGGTAGTTCTCGTAGACCCGGCCCAACGCGCGCAGCTCCAGCCCCGGGTCGGCCACGAGCGCGGAGTCGGCCAGGGCCAGCGCGACCTGCGCCTCGCCCGACGCCAGCAGCACGAGGTTCGCCAGGCTGCCCTCGGTCTCCAACGCCCGGCCCCGCAGGTCCGGCAACTGCTCCGCGAGCAGCGTCGCGAAGTCGAAGTACATCCCGCCGCGCTCACCGGCGGCGATGGCCAGCTCACCCGACGGCGCCCCGCCCGTGCACCCGGCGGCCAGCAGCCCGAGCAGGAACACCCGCCGGTTCACAGCGCCGGCTCCAACGGCAGCGCGACCCGGGCGGTGAACCCGTCCGCCGACGACAGCCGCAGCACGCCCTGCCGCGCCTTGACCAGCTGGTCCGCGATCGCCAGGCCGAGCCCCGTGCCCGGCCGCCCGGACCGCCCGCGCCAGAACCTCGAGGTGGCCAACGCCAGCTCCTCCTCGCTCAACCCGGGTCCGTCGTCGTGCACCTCGACCCAGCCGACGCCCGCCGCGCGGTCCGCGCCGAGCGACACCCGCACCGCGCCGCCGTACTTGACCGCGTTGTCCAGCAGCACATCCAGCACCTGCGCCAGGTCCGACTCCGGGCACCGCACCAGCACCGGCAACGCGGGCGTCCGCGGCAGCGGCACCTGCCAGAACCCGGCCCGGTCCACGGCCACCGCGCCCACGTCGGCCAGCTCCGGCTCACGCCCGCCGGCCGCGACCTCGGTCGCCGCGCTCTCCGCCGACGCCAACGCCAGCAGGCCGTCCAGCAGCGACTCCAGCCGTTCGATCTCGGCCACGCCAGCCGTGTACGCGCGCACGCCCTCCGGCTTGACCTGGCCGCTCAACGTGTCCATGCGCAGCCGCAACGCCGCCATCGGGTTGCGCAACTGGTGCGAGGCGTCCGCGATCAGCCGTCGCTGCTGGTCGGCGGCCTCGGTCACGGCGTCGGACATCCGGTTGAACGACTCCGACAGCTCCCGCACCTCCGGCGGTCCGCTGCTGCTCGCCACGTGCGCCCGCCGCTCGCCCGCGGCCACCGCCCGGACGCCGGTCGCCAGCTCGGCCAGCGGCTTGAGCAGCCACCGCGTGACGGCCAGCACCAGCAGGACCGAGACGACGGCCGCTGCCAGCGCCCCACCGAGGACCAGCAGCCACCGCGTGGTCACGTCCGCCGCCGCGCGGTCCACCGACGCCCGCAGCACCACCGCCCCGGCCACCCTGGTGCCCGTGCCGACGGGCCGGGCGAACACCACGTGCCCCGACGACCAGGGCTTCAGCGTCGGCACGGACGACGCGGGCTGGTTGCGCAGCGCGGCGTCCAGCACCCGGGCCAACGCGGGGTCGTCCGACGTCAGGCCGGCCTGGGCGACCGGCTGCCTGCGTGCGTCGACGACCACCACCGGATCGCCGTACAGCTCGACGTACGCGGCGACCTCGTCCTCCAACGCGGCCTTGTCGCGGGTGGTCTCGGCCTGCTGGGCGAGCGCGGCGAACCGGTCCAGGTCACCGGTGCGCGTCAGCACGAACCGCTGCGTGCGCTCGGCGGCCGTGGACGACAGCAGCGGCACGGCGAACGCGGCCACCGCGGCGGCGGAGAACAACAGCAGCACCAGCAGCAGTCGGCGGCGCATTCACGTCCCCGTCTGCTCTTCGGCCCCGCCGACGGCCAGCCGGTAGCCGAAGCCGCGGATGGTGGTCAGCAGGCCGGGACGACCCAGCTTGGCCCGCAGCCCGGCCAGGTGCACGTCCAACGCCCGCGACACGGCCAGGTACGCGTCACCCCACACCTCGTCCATGAGCTGCTGGCGGCTGACCGCCGTGCCCGCGCGGCTGGCCAACGCGGCCAGCACGTCGAACTCCTTGGTGGTCAACGACACCTCCGCGTCGCCCACCACCACCCGCCTGCCCTCCAGGTCGATCTCCACGTCACCGACCCGCACCGTGCGGTCCTTCGGCCCGGTGAGCGCCGCGCTGCGCCGCGCGACCGCGTCCATCCGGGCCAGCAGCTCACCGAGGCGGACCGGTTTCACCAGGTAGTCGTCGGCGCCGAGCCGGAGACCGCGCACGATCGACCGCTCGTCGCCGCGCGCGGTGAGCACCAGCACGGGCACCGGCGACACCTTGCGGATCTTGCGCAGCACCTCCAGCCCGTCGGTGTCGGGCAGCCCGAGGTCGAGCAGCAGCAGGTCGAAGTCGCGGTGGACCAGGAGCGCGTCCGAGCCGCGCGCCACCCTGCTCGGCCGGTGGTCGTTGGCCTCCAGCGCCTCCACCAAGGCGTCCGCGACCCCGTCGTCGTCCTCGACGAGCAGCACGCGCACCCGTCCACCCCCTTTGGTTGGGGCGATTATGGCCGTTGAGGTGTAAACAAGTGGCTGTGAGCATTGACGAGCACGTGCCCGCGGTCCTGCTGGACGAGGCCAGCGAGGCGTTGGAAGAGCTTGCGGGCGTGCTGGCCGACGGCCAGACCCTGCAGGAAGCCCTCCAGCAGCTGGCCGAATCCGCCTCGCGGGTCATCCCGGACGCGGAGAACGCCAGCGTGACGGTGATCGACGCCGACGGCGCGTCCACGCTGGCGGCGACCGACGACAAGGTCCTCGCCATCGACGCCGACCAGTACGCGGCCGGTGACGGACCGTGCCTGGAGGCGTCCAGGACCCAGCGGCCGGTGCGGGCCACCGTGGCGGACGGCCGGGCCAAGTGGCCCGAGTTCGCCGTCGCCGCCGAGGGCGCGGGCGTGCGGGCCTACCTGTCCGCGCCGATCATGGTCGAGGACGACGTGCTCGGCTCGCTGAACCTCTACAGCTCCGAGGAGCGGGCGTTCGACCCGTTCGACGAGGCGTTGTTGCGGTTGTTCGTCACCGCCGCGTCCACCACGATCACCGGGTTCCGCCGCTACGAGCGGTCCCGCCGGCTGGTCGAGCACCTCCAGCGCGCGCTGGAGTCGCGTGCCGAGATCGACCAGGCCAAGGGCGTGCTGATGGCCGCGCACGGGGTGGACGCCGAGGAGGCGTTCGGCCGGCTGGTGGCCGAGTCACAGCAGCACAACACCAAGCTGCGCGAGGTCGCCCGGAACCTGCTCGCGTCGGTGCGAAGACGGCCGTGATTGTCACCTCCCTGACAAAAGTCGAATTTCGAATTCTGCTTTCCGCAACAGCCGTGAATTGATCGGTTCGAGTGCTTCCGAGTGCGGTTAGAGTGGTCGGGAAAGTCGATTTCCCCATTCTGGTCCGAGGAGGAGCATGCGCAAGAACCGTGTCGCCGCGGCGGGATTCGCCGCCTTGGTCTCCGCCGCGCTCACCGCGTGCGCCGACGACCCGTCGTCGACGATGAGGACGTTCGACACGCCGCAGGCGCTGGCCGAGGCGAACCGGGTGGCCGCCGAGGGCAGGGGTTCGGTCACCGTCGACCTGGACCTCGCGACCAACGGCAAGGGCAGTTGCGGGTTGCGCACCGACGACTTCGCCGCGTCGTGCCGGATCTCCATCGCGGACGCCGAGGAGGTCGCGTACGTGATGGTGCCGGACGGCATCTTCGTGCGGATCCCGCAGGGCCAGGCGCCGCGGCCGGACAAGCCGTGGCTCAAGATCGACCCGGACGACCCGACCAACGCGCTGGCCCGCGCGATGGCGGACGTCGCCGTGCACATCCGCGACACCGCCGACATCCGCAAGGCGCTGCCCGAGGGAGCGCGGATCGTGGAGACGGCCGAGGAGTCGGTGTCCGGCAGGCAGACCGTCCGCTACACCGCGCACGTGGCGGTGGACGGGCGGGCGTCGGTGCTGAAGCTGTGGGTGGACGACCAGGACCTGCCGGTGAAGACGGAGGCGCGCACGCCGGTCGAGGGCGGTGAGCCGGTGCAGGTGGTCGCGCACTACCGCGACTGGGGCAAGCCGATCGACATCACCCCGCCCGCGCCGGACCAGCTCGGCGAGTTGCCCGCGCTGCCCGGCTGACCCCGGGCGACCGGCCCCCTCCGGCGGTTCGGCGGATTCCAGGGGTCGTCGCAACACAACTGATCAACTGGCTTAGGTCAGGAGCTTAGCCAAACGCTCGGCTGGGGTGTCCCAGCCGAGCGTTT